>JASFOC010000213.1:0-5114 GCA_050116715.1 Gammaproteobacteria bacterium | reverse complement strand
AAGACCGGGGTCTTCGCCTGTAAGGCAAGTTGCTTGACGGGACTTTCCCTGGTGCGCCTGCCGCGCCCGGAAGGCCTGTCTGGCTGGGTGTAGACAGCCACGACCGCGTGCCTGCTGTCCAGCAAAATCTGGAGTGCAGGCAAGGAAAACTCAGGTGTACCGGCAAAAACGATGTTCATGGAGCCGCCGCGGCTTCCACGGCTTCAGATGCTGGACTGGTCAAAAGGGACAGGTATCACTTGCAGGTGATAATACCTGCTAAATGGCCCGGGAACCGGAACGACCTTGCGTTCCCGTCTGGGACTGGCGCTGCTCTTTTTCGAGTTTCTTGCGGATACGCGCCCGCTTCAGGGGCGACAGGTAATCAACAAACAGCTTCCCGTCAAGGTGGTCGATTTCGTGCTGGATGCACACGGCGAGAAGATCGCTGGCCTCCATCTCGATGCGTTCTCCATCCCGGCCCAGCGCCTGAATTCTGATATGGTCGGCACGTTCCACGAGTTCAAACACACCGGGAACCGACAGGCAGCCCTCCTCCATTTCCTCGACGCCGTCACGCACCAGGATTTCGGGGTTAATCAGGCATAAAGGCTGGTCTTTTTCTTCCGATACATCAATGACAATGACCCGCTTGTCTACATTGACCTGGGTAGCAGCCAAACCGATGCCCGGCGCTGCATACATGGTTTCGAACATGTCATCGACAAGCTTGCGGATTGCATCGTCCACCCTGGCTACAGGCTGGGCAACATTTCGCAAACGCGGGTCCGGGAAGTGCAGTATATCGAGGGTAGTCATGTGAATGCCGTCACGATTCAATGTTGAGCAGGTCGATATACTGTACCACAAACGTGCGTGCGGCTGTTGCAGGAACTGACAAAAGGTTTTGTTCTGTGTGGATTTTCCGCTAAACTCGCGACTGACCTGATTCCGCCAGCCAACTGGATTTCGCATCTGCTGCATACTGGTCGGGCATCGATACAAACTGGACGTAAAGGGACGCCTATGTCAACCAAGAAATTGTTCGGAATCGTCACCGCCGCTCTGCTTGCAGGCTCATTGTTTGCAGCGGATGTGGTACTTAACCCGGAACATCCCGATCGCTATGTCGTTGTCAAAGGCGATACCCTCTGGGATATCTCCTCCATGTTCCTGCGCGATCCCTGGCTGTGGCCCGAGATCTGGTATGTAAACCCGCAGATTGCCAACCCGCACCTGATCTACCCCGGCGATATCCTGACCCTGGTCTACGTGGACGGCAAACCCCAGTTACGTATGTCCAGAGGTTACCCGACAGTCAACATGTCGCCGCAAATCCGCGAAGAAAGCCTGGACAGGGCCATCCCGACCATTCCGATTGACTCCATCAAGCAGTTCCTGACACGCGCAATTGTTGTGGGTGAAAACGAGCTGGACGATGCACCCTACGTGTTGCAGAGCGCAGGCGAGCACGTGGTAACCGGCGCTGGCGATCGTGTTTACGTCCGAGGTATCGAGGGTGATACCGAACCCCTGTGGGATATCTACGAACCAGGTCCCGCGTATATTGATCCGGATACCGATGAGGTACTCGGCTACCAGGCCCTGTATGTCGGCACTGGCCCGGTGCAGCAATTCGGCGACCCGGCAACCCTGCTGTTGACAGAGACCACCCGCGAGGTACGCGTCGGTGATCGCCTGCTGCCGATGAGGCGTACCGGCTCTGTCACCCATTTCCAGCCGCATGCGGCACCACCCGGCACGGAAGGGCGCATCATTTCGGTAATCGACGGCATTACGGAAATCGGCCAGTACAATGTTGTGGCCATCAACCGTGGCTCGCGGGAAGGCATGGAAACCGGTGATGTCCTGAAGATCTACCAGGCAGGAAAGGTTATCCGTGACGAGATCAGCGGCAAGCGCAATGACAGGGTCAAACTGCCTGACGAGGAAGCAGGCATCCTGATGGTCTTCAGTGTCTTTGAAAAAGTGAGCCTGGGCCTCGTCATGGAAGCACACCGCGCCATTCATATTAATGATATAGTCAGGACACCCTGACAGGTTCGACCACAGCTGCAACCACCAAGGATGGTGAATACAGTGACGCTCCAGACAACGTTGCGGGATGACTAGCCACCATGGTGGCTGCATCCGGCAACGGCATAAATACAGAAACCCTGATCGACTGGCTGACCCTATACCATGCACCTGGCATAGGGCCGGCCAGCTACCACCAGCTGCTGGAACATTTCCCTGATCCCGCTGATATTCTGAATGCAGCTAGCGGGCAACTTCGGCAATTCGGTCTGCCTGACAGCAGCATTGATGCACTGCGACAACCGGACAGTACCGCCATCGAGCGCGACCTCGAATGGCAGGCAAAGCCCGGTAACCGGATCCTGACCTGTCGTGATCCCGATTACCCGGCGCTGCTGCAGGAAATTTCCAACCCGCCGCCGCTGCTTTACATTCACGGCAATGTGGAAGTCCTGCAGGAACCGCAGCTGGCCATGGTTGGAAGCCGCAACCCGACAGCAGCTGGCCGGCAAACCGCCGTCGATTTCGCTCGCCACCTTTCCGCTGCCGGCCTGGTGATCACCAGCGGCCTGGCCCTCGGTATTGATTCTGCCGGGCACCAGGGTGCGCTGGATGCCGGCGCACCCACCATTGCGGTGATGGGCACCGGACTCGACCGCGTATACCCTGCCGGAAACAGGGACCTGGCGCGCCGGATTGCCGGGGTCGGCGTACTGGTATCCGAATTTCCACCCGGGACACCGCCCAGGGCAGAACACTTTCCGCGCCGCAACCGCATCATCAGCGGTCTCAGTCTTGGCACGCTGGTGGTCGAGGCCGCAATCCGCTCCGGGTCACTCATCAGTGCCCGCTATGCCCTGGAGCAGGGCCGTGAGGTTTTTGCAATCCCCGGCTCCATTCACAACCCACTGGCACGTGGTTGTCACCATCTGATACGCCAGGGTGCGAAGCTGGTCGAAACCGCACAGGACATCATGGATGAACTCGGCCCTCTCGCAACCGCTTTCGATCCCACTGCAATGCCCGCTACGGACCAGGACACGCAGCCGCAACTCGCCGACGATTACGCGCAATTACTTGAATCCATTGGCTTTGAGAACACCTCAGTTGATATGCTGGTGGAAACGACCCATTTGACGCCGGCCGAAGTTTCCTCCATGCTCCTGCAGCTGGAAATGAACGGATATATTGCCGCCAGCCCCGGAGGCTTTTATAACCGATTGAAGTAAAAGGGCTAATAATGAAAGAAAACGTCTTCGACGTTCTAATGTACCTGTTTGAAAACTATTACATGGATGACGACAATCCGGTCACCCCGGATCGTGAGTCCGTGCAGCAGGAACTCAGCAAGGCAGGTTTTCCGGCTCCGGAAATAGACCGTGCATTCCAGTGGATGGAGGATCTTGCCAGCGAAGCTGCACCGCCGGCCATGCAGGCCGAACGCTCGCTGCGGTTGTTCTCGGAGCGAGAGATGGACCGTCTGGATGCTGAATGCCGCGGCTTCATCCTGTTCCTGGAACAGATGGGTGTGCTTAACCCGAGCAGCCGTGAACTGGCCATTGACCGTGCCATGGCACTGGAGAACGAGGATTTCAACCTAGATCAGCTGAAATGGGTCATTCTGATGGTGCTGTTCAATCAGCCCGGCGAAGAAGCCGCCTATGCCTGGGTCGAAGATCTGGTCTTCGACAACATGACCAACTGCCTGCACTAGGCAAACGGCAACCCGGCCTGCAGCCGTACCGCCTCAAAGCAACCGAAGCCGCATGAGCAAGAACCTCGTAATCGTCGAATCTCCCGCCAAGTCAAAAACCATCAAGAAATACCTGGGCAAGGATTATGAAGTCATGGCTTCATACGGCCATGTACGCGACCTGATACCGAAGGAAGGTGCGGTCGATACTGCCCATGACTTCGCCATGAAGTACCAGCTCATCGAGCGCAATGCCAGGCATGTCGACAATATCGTCAAGGCGATGAAGAAGTCGGATGCCCTGTATCTTGCGACTGACCCCGACCGCGAGGGCGAGGCAATATCCTGGCACCTTTGCGAGCTGCTCAAGGCGAGAAAGGCACTCAAGGACAAACCGGTACACCGCGTGGTGTTTCACGAGATCACCAAGCGTGCCGTCAATGAAGCCCTCGAGCACGCCCGGGATCTCTCGACCGAGTTGATCAACGCCCAGCAGGCACGACGTGCCCTGGACTATCTGGTCGGCTTCAACCTGTCACCGCTGCTCTGGAAGAAAATCCGCCGTGGTCTGTCGGCGGGACGGGTACAAAGCCCGGCGCTGCGCATGATCGTCGAGCGTGAAATCGAGATCGAGAATTTCAAGCCCCGCGAATACTGGTCACTGGAAAGCGACCTCAGCAAGGACGGGCAGGACTTCGTCGCCCGCCTCACACACCTGCACAACAAGAAGCTGTCCCAGTTTTCCGTCACGGATGCCGCCAGCGCAAACCAGGCAAAGACAGAACTCCTGCAGGCAGCCGGCGGCAAGCTGATCGTAGAGAATGTCGAGAAGAAGCAGCGCAAGCGCAATCCGACTGCACCGTTTACGACCTCGACCCTGCAACAGGAGGCATCGCGCAAGCTTGGCTTCACCGCCAGTCGCACCATGCGCGTGGCACAACAACTGTATGAAGGCATGGACATCGGCGGCGAAACGGTTGGCCTGATCACCTACATGCGTACCGACTCCGTCAACCTGGCGGATGAAGCGCTGCAGGAGCTCCGCGAGTTCATACCGGAACGCTTCGGTGCTCACGCACTGCCCGACAAGCCACGGGTTTACAAGACCAAGGCGAAGAACGCACAGGAAGCACACGAGGCGATACGGCCGACCTCGATCCGGCATACACCGGAGGAAATAAAGCAGCATCTGAGCGCAGAGCAGCTAAAGCTATATGAACTGATCTGGAAACGCACGATCTCCAGCCAGATGATCCACGCCACAATCAATACGGTCAGCGTCGATTTCGCCTGCGGCGCCGGGAACCTGTTCCGCGCTACCGGGTCCACCGTTGTCGACCCCGGCTTCATGGCCGTTTACCAGGAAGGCAAGGACGACAGCAAGGAAGGCAGTGACGAAAGCCTC
>JASFOC010000212.1:0-5142 GCA_050116715.1 Gammaproteobacteria bacterium | reverse complement strand
GCACGGCGGCCGGGTCCATGAAGCCGACCGTGATGGAGCCGTCGTCTGCTTCACGCAGCACCACGTTACACGGCAGCAATAACCCGATATCGGGGTCGGCGTTCAGTGCCTGGTTGGCGAGTGTCGGGTTACAGGCCCCGAGTATCAGGTAGGGCTTGCGATCGACACCCAGTTTTTTCTTCAGGGTTGCGGCAACATCGATTTCGGTCAGCACACCGAAGCCTTCCTGCTGCAGCGCGGCGGTCACCCGCTCGCGCACCGCATCCATATCCCCAGTCACACTGATATTGAAGCCGTACATTTTTTGCCTCCCTGTTTCATGTCAGCAGGCGCGTCTGCGCCTCGCGGTATTTTGCTGCGGTTTTCTCCAGCACCTCGGGTGGCAGGTGCGGCCCCGGCGGTGTCTTGTCCCAGTCCAGCGTTTCCAGGTAATCGCGCACGAACTGCTTGTCGAAACTCGGCGGGCTCTGGCCGGGCGCATAGGAATCTGCCGGCCAGAAACGCGAGGAATCCGGCGTCAGTATTTCATCGATCAGCACCAGTCCGCCAGCCGGGTCCAGCCCGTACTCGAACTTGGTGTCCGCGATGATAATGCCGCGCTCGCGGGCATAGGCCGCGCAACGGGTATAGATTTCCAGGCTGACATCCCGCACCTGCGCGGCAAGTGCGTCACCCAGCAGGGCGCGGGTCGCCTCGAAGTCTATGTTTTCATCATGCGAACCCGCTGCGGCCTTCGTCGACGGGGTATAGAGGGGCCCGGGCAACTTGTCCGCCATGCGCAGCCCCGCGGGCAGGTCGATACCGCACACCCGGCCGCTACGCTGGTAATCCTTCCAGCCGGAACCGATCAGGTAGCCGCGCACCACTGCTTCTACAGGCAGCGCCTTGAGTTTCCTGACCACGATGGCGCGCCCCTCGACCTGCGCCCGTTCCTGCGGATCCGGCAGCACTTCCTCGAGGGACAGCGCTGCCAGGTGGTTGGGTACGATATTCCGGGTCCGCTCGAACCAGAAGTTCGCGACCGCCGTGAGTACGGCACCCTTGCCCGGGACCGGGTCCGGCAGCACGACGTCGAATGCCGACAGCCGGTCCGTGGTGACGATCAGCAGGTGGTCGTCACCCACGCCATAGACATCGCGGACCTTGCCGCGCGCCACCAGTGGCAGGCTTGTCAGGTTCGATTCAAACAGGGTTTCCAGCATGCACGGGACTCCGGCGGAAGATATGGCGGCATTGTACAGGAATCACCCGTGGCCTGAATCAGGGTTCGGCTTGTGCCTTGCCGGCAGGGGTAACGGGATTTAGCCTGCCATCGGGATAAATGCTAGAATTTGCCGCTTCCGCTTCGATAATTACCGGACAGCATGCATGAGTGAAACACCCCGGGTCGGCCTGGTCATGGGCAGCAACAGCGACTGGAACATAATGCAGCACGCAGCGACGCTGCTGGAAAGCCTCGCCATCCCCTTTGAAGCCCGCGTGGTTTCCGCCCACCGCACCCCCGACCTGCTGTTCGAGTATGCAGGCACGGCGCGCGACCGCGGCCTGGCCTGCATTATCGCGGGCGCAGGCGGCGCCGCCCATCTGCCCGGTATGCTGGCCGCCAAGACCACGCTGCCGGTGCTGGGTGTCCCGGTACCGTCGCGTTATCTGAAAGGCATGGATTCACTGCTGTCTATCGTGCAGATGCCCAGGGGTGTCCCGGTGGCAACCTTCGCCATCGGCGAGGCCGGGGCCGCCAATGCCGCCCTGTATGCCGCGAGCATCCTGGCGGTCGCGGACAGCAGCCTCGCGGCAAGGCTTGACCGGTTCCGCGAAGCGCAGGAACATAGTGTCTTTCAAATGGAACTCCCCCCGCAGTCGTGATCCTCCCTGACTCAACACTCGGCGTCCTCGGTGGCGGACAACTGGGCCGCATGTTCACCCTGGCCGCACTCAGCATGGGATACCGGGTCGTGGTGCTCGACCCCGATCCGCACAGCCCCGCCGGGCTCATCGCCAGCCGGCACATCAAGGCAGACTACCGTGACCATGCCGCGCTGCAATTGCTGGGCGACGAGTGCGCGGCGATCACCACGGAATTCGAGAACATACCGGCGGACACCCTGGAGTACCTGGAAACGCTGTGCCCGGTGCGACCGGCACCTGCCGCCGTGCGCATTGCACAGGACCGGATTCTTGAGAAACGTTTCATCCGGGACCACGGCCTGGACACCGCGAAATTCACCACGGTCGAGGACACCGGCGACCTGGAAGAGGCACTGAACGGATTGCAGGCGCCGCTGCTGCTGAAGACCGCATCCCTGGGCTATGATGGCAAGGGACAGCTTCCGGTCAACACCCTGGATGAAGCGATCAGCGCCTTTGAGAAGCTCGGTAGCAGGCCGTGCATCCTGGAAGAAATGCAGGACCTGGATTGTGAAATCTCGGTGGTACTGGCACGCAGTCTGGACGGACAGACTGCCATCTACCCGGTCGGTGAAAACCAGCATGTCAATGGTATCCTGGACATCACCATCGTCCCTGCCCGGGTGGACGACGCCGTTGCGGACAGCGCCGTCGGCATGGCAACGCGGCTGGCGGAGGTTCTCGATTACTGCGGCGTGCTGGCAGTCGAGTTTTTCGTCACCCGGGACGGACGGCTGCTGATCAATGAAATGGCCCCGCGCCCGCACAACAGTGGCCACTACACGGTCGATGCCTGTGTGACGTCACAGTTTGAACAACAGGTGCGCATGCTGTGCGGCCTGCCGCCCGGCGATACCTTCCTGTTGTCACCGGTGGTCATGGTCAACCTGCTGGGGGATATCTGGGCGAAGGGGGAACCTGCCTGGGAGGCCGTTCTCAGGGAGCCGCAGGCCTGCCTGCACCTGTACGGCAAACACGAGGCCCGCAAGGGCCGCAAGATGGGCCACGTTAACTGCCTTGCCGACGACACCGGCAGCGCCCTGGAGATCGCCAGGAAAATCCGCGCCGCGCTGTCTTCCTGAGTGCGGCGACCCCGGCCGGCATTACCCGGCCAGGCTACCCGTCTGGACCGCCGGCAAACCCACCAGGTTCACCGCCTCGGCCTTGACGAACTGTTCAAAGCTTTGCGCCACCAGTGACAGGCGCTTGCCCTGGCGAAACACAATGAACCAGTAGCGCATGATGGGGAACTTAACCACGTCCAGCACCACCAGCCGCTGTAGCGCCAGCTCCATGGACAGGGTGTGCAGTGACACGATTCCCAGACCCAGGCCGGCCTCCACCCCCTGCTTGATGGCCTCGTTGCTGCTCATCTCCATCGGGGTCGACAATGCCAGGTCGTTCGCCCTGAAGAAGCGCTCCACCGCAGAGCGCGTACCCGACCCCTGCTCGCGCACCAGGAAGGTCTCTTCACGGAGTCGCTGCAACGGAATTTGCCGCGCCTGTGCCAGTGGATGTGCGGGAGGCGCAACCACGACCAGCGGGTTTTCCATGAAGCGTTCCGCCACCACGTCCATCTCTTCCGGCGGCTGCCCCATGATCACCAGGTCGGTGCGGTTCTCCACCAGTCCTTTCAGCAGCTGCTCGCGATTGGTGACCTCCAGGCTGACCGTGACATCGCCGTGACGTTGAATGAAGGTTGCCAGCAGGCGGGGCACGAAATAGTTGGCGGTCGTGGCCACGGCGATGGTCAGACGACCGCGCTTCAGCCCCTTCATCTCGTCGACAACCTGGTCAAGCTCATCCAGCTGCGTGGTGATCGCAGCGGCATAACGCCTGAATTCATCGCCGAATTCGGTCAGAAACACCTTCTTGCCCAGCTGCTCGAACAGCGGCAGGCCGATAGCCTGCTCCAGCTGCTTGACCTGCATCGACACGGCCGGCTGGGTCAGGTGCAATTCCCGGGAAGCACGGGTGAAACTCAGGTGCCGTGCAACGGCCTCGAAAATCTTCAGTTGGCGAAAGGTAATGTTCATTGTGACGCAGTGTCCCCGGAACATATAAATATTAGCTTATTATTTGAAATTTAACATGAGGTCCGGTTTATACTTGCGCCGCTGCAGTGGATGCATTTCCGCAACCCCCGCCTGGCCAGCCGTGCCGGGTGTGGCCGCTTGACCCGTGTCAGGTTACGCGTTTTTCGCCTGCGTTATGATGCAGTTACAGCCAGACGAATAGCGGACCGGATTCACCGGACACGAGGTAAGCTGCAGCCATGTTGACACGCATTTTAACGACACTGGGAATCGAGGCCGGCATGACCAGCCACACCGAACGCGTCGTATCGGCGCTCGGCGGATTCCTGGCAATCCTGCTTATCTTTCATATCAGCCTTTTTTTCCTGGGCGCGGAGGGCATGCTCCTGATCGTGCCCTCGATGGGCGCCTCTGCAGTGCTGCTGTTTGCTGTCCCGCACGGCGCCCTGTCGCAGCCCTGGAACGTCCTGGGGGGACATGTTATCTCCGCCATAATCGGGGTGAGCTGCGCCCTGCTGATTCCTGATCCGTTCATTGCCGCGAGCCTCGCCGTCGGCCTGGCGATCGGCGCCATGTACTACCTGCGCTGCATCCATCCACCCGGCGGCGCCACGGCACTGGCCGCGGTGATCGGCGGGGAAGCCACCTGGTCACTCGGCTACCAGTTTGTCCTCACACCGGTACTGCTGAATGCCCTGGTAATCACCCTGGTCGCCGTGTTGTTCAACAATTTATTCAAGTGGCGCCGCTACCCGGCCTGGCTGGCAAGGCGTGGCAAGCTGCCGCCCGCTGATACAGAGAGTGCGTCTGTCGGACCGATCCGGCATGAGGACCTGGTCGTGGCGCTCAGCGAGATCGATTCCTTCATCGACGTCTCGGAAAACGACCTGTTGCGCATCTATGAAATTGCCACTGGCCAGGCGGAACAGCGCCACCTCGCCCCGGCAGACATCAGGCAGGGGCGCTACTACAGTAACAACGCCTTCGGCGACGAGTGGTCTGTTCGCCAGGTGGTGGACGAGTCGCCACATGAACTACCAGAGCAAGACATGGTCGTCTACACGGTGGCCGCCGGGCCCGACAGGCACAAATCAGGGACCATTACCCGCAGTGAATTCGCCCACTGGGCGCGGCATGAGGTCTGTCCTGACGGTGAGCACTGGAAGCGCATCATGACACCAGGCACCACGGCGGAGCC
>JASFOC010000211.1:0-5146 GCA_050116715.1 Gammaproteobacteria bacterium | reverse complement strand
GCTACACAGTCCGGCGTCGTGCAGAACGGCGAGTTGCCCGCGCCTGCCACCAGACTGACACTGAAGTCACCATCCGCGTCGGTATCTCCACAGATGGTAAACACCGGACCGCCGACACCCGAACAGTCGATCGGGCCGACTTCCACCGGCGTCGAGCAGGTGCCACCGCCAATCGAGACCTCGATCGTCGCCACCTTGCCGTCATGGGCCGGATTGCTCGGGTTCACCAGGAAGTCACAAATGCCCGGATCACCCTTCCAGATATCATGGGTGGTATCGCCAGTACGCGGCAGACCACTTGCCGTGGTCGGCGCAATAGCCGGATCACGCGGATCCAGCCACGACTCTGCCTGTGCCAGACTGATACCCAGACCACTCGCGACATCCGCCAGTGTCGCACCGGCAAACGGCTCACGCACATGCCCCGGATCACCCGGCTGCGCATGCACCAGACTGTCCACATCCTCGGCCTTCCACAGCTCCTGGCCAAACTGCTGGTGACAGTTCGTGCACCACAGGCCACCGTTCACGCTGTTGCCGTCGTGGAACACGTTCTCCGCCAGCCACTCGCCCATCGGGTTCAGGTGCGCCGGCGTCTCAGCACCGTCAGTATCCTTGTTCGGGTTGGAGTGCACGTCACGGCCCACGAAGCAGCCGCCGTTGGCGTCGCGGTTATCCGAACCGGCATAGAAGTTCTCGCCAGTCAGCGTGATCGGGTAACCACTCATGTCGCCGCTGGAACGGTGCGCCGGGTGACAACCCTGGCAACCGCCGCTGCGACCCTGGCTGTCGCCAAACGCGATTGGTCCACCCTCGCTCACCTCGCGGTGATTGTTGTGAATCGCCTCCGTCACCGGCGGTATCACCAGACCACCACTGTGCGTCGCAGACTTCACCACTGCAATCACGTTATCCGCGTGACACTTCTGGCAGATCACACTCTCGTGACCCAGTCGCGTGTTCTGCGGGGCAACACCGGCTACTTCCGTACCCGGGTAGTTCGCCGTGAAGCTGGTACCGTGCTGTACGTCATGACCGTGCAGCATGCTGATCGCCGCACTCTTCAGACGCGAGTACCAGTCCGAATCACCCGCACCGGTGTCGATGTTGTAGTAAGCGCTCCAGTAGTTGTACTCCAGTTCCACCAGCGCCCACTGATCCGGATCGTCGTTCGGCGTGTTCGGGGTGCCCGGACCGTTCGAGTGACAACGCTCGCAGTTCGGGATGTCGATCGGCGCCGTACCGAAGCCGATCACCGGGTCGCCGTTACCGTCCAGCACCGGCGAGCTGTTGTCGGCACCGTCGTAATGGTACATCTGTGCCTTCATCGCCACGAACGGACGCACCGAGTCCTCGTCCACCAGGCCCGGATCAGCGAAGAAGTCGATGCTGTCCTCGAACGGTGTCAGCGGCAGACCCAGCGCCTCCCAGATGTCCGGCGAGGTCAGCATGATCGGCAGGTTCTCCAGCACCTTCATCTGCGTGAACACCACCGTGCCGTGCTCGCCAGAATAGGTCAGCACGTTGCCGTTGGAGAAACCACCGCAGTCGTTCGGCGCACCGCCGGCCGTCACCGGACCCATCGGGTGCAGCGCAGGACCGCAGTCGTTCGGGTAGGCCACCATGCCATCAACACCCAGCCGGATCTTGTCGGCATCTACCGAGGTACCCGTGCTGTTGCCGCCTTCCAGGTTCTCGTAGAAGTACAGGTGGTTCCATACCGCGTTCTGGTAGTTGTCCGTCGGATCGGTGAAATCACCATCACCCAGCACCACATTGTCGGAACCGTTGTAGCTGCCGGTCACGAAGGTACCGTCAGGATTCAGCGCCGCCGAGTCGAATGTGGTGTTCCAGGCCATCAGCGAATTGCCTTCCACCGCGCTGATCAGCGTGCTGGTCTGCGGCTTGCCGTTGCCGTCGTTGCGCGGCTGCGCATCGTGCCAGTACTTCAGCACGTACTTCTTGAAGTTGCCGCTGCTATCCAGTTCCAGATCACGCAGCACGGTCTGGCGGCCGAGGCCGTCCTTACCGACATTCGGGTCGCCGTCCATCAACCGGGCGTAATCACCGTTGTGATTCGGATCAATGGTGTTGGGCTTGACCACCTGCGCCAGGATGGAGTTGTACACCGGCAGCACGCAGCAGTAGGCAAACTCGAAACCGGTGCAGTGCATGCCCAGTTCGTAGTTCATCATGATCTTGAAATCGGTCTGCGCCGGGAAGTCCTGCGGCGGAGGCGCATCTGACACCGTGATGCTTACCGTGGCCTCGTTGGAGGTTGCACCCTGGTTATCGTTCACCGTGTAGGTAAAGGAATCACCACCGATATAGCCCGGATCCGGTATATAGGTCACCGTGCCGTCGCCGTTGTTCTGCGCGCTACCGTTGGACGGGCCACCCGTGATCACGACCGTAGTTACGTCAATCGTGCCATTGGGGTCCATGTCATTGCCCGTCACGTTGATGTCCACGTTGGTATTCACCAGTGTCGTGGCCGAATCGTCATTGGCTGTTGGCGCGATATTACCGCTGGTCACAGAGATGCTCACTGTCGCCACATTGGATGTTGCACCCTGGTTATCTTTCACCGTGTAGGTAAAGGAATCGCTGCCGACGAAGCCCAGATTCGGTGTGTATGTCACCGTGCCGTCGCCATTGTTGACTGTGCCGCCGCTGGACGCCGGCCCCGTGATCACGACCGAGGTGGCATCAATTGTGCCGTCGGGGTCCGTGTCGTTGGCCACCACGTTGATGTCCACCGGGGTGTTGACCGCGGTCGTGGCCGAGTCGTTATTGGCAGTCGGAGACTGGTTGACAGCGGTAACGGTAACGCTGACCGATGCGCTGCATGTCCCACCCTTGCTGTTGGCGCCGTCCAGAACCGTCGTAAAGGTACCCGCCGCGTTATAGGTAACCGTCTCGCCGGGGTTAGTTGAAGCTGACGGACTACCGCCATTGAAAGTCCAGACATAGGTGTAAGGTGACTTACCGGTTACCGTGCCCGTGTAACTGACACTGCCGCCCTGTGAGACAGCAGGTACCGGATTCGGTGAAATGCTGCAGTTTGCCTTTGGAGCAGCGTGCGCACCCGGTGTAAACATCAGCGCCCATAGCATGAGCCCTGCTGAAAAAGTTAATAGAAAGCGTTGCGCGCAAGGCATGGTATTCCCCTCTGAAATAGTGACTTCCCGGTCGTGTGAATTAGGCGATGCCGGACCCATCGGGTTCCCTTCCGGACTCGCATCTCGCTTAAGGGAAGAGCAGATACCATGCCACCCGGCTATATAAACCGGAAAAACGATTGACTTACAGATGCTTGCAGGGAAATCCAGATATTGCCTGGAAGGTCGGATATAGCCAAGAAATGACACGCCCGTCAGGAAAACCCGACAGAACTGTCAGACGGAAATGTCAGCTCAGACCATAACGCTTGAGCTTGCGGTACAGGGTGCGTTCACTGATACCGAGCACCTGAGCGACTTTTCGACGACTGCCCGCGTGGCGTTCCAACAGCTCAGCGATATGCTGCGCCTCCACATCATGCAGTGATGCGGCGGGGGCCTGCGCGGCCGGCTGGGCAGCATCCGTATCCGCCACTTTTTCTTCCAGGGAACGCGGCTGGCAGGGCTGCACCTTGCCCTGCGCGTGCAGCTTGAAGACCTCTTCTACGATATCAACATCGATTTCACCCGTGCTGCTGTGGGTCGCGGCGATAAACAGGATATTACGCAGTTCGCGCACATTGCCCGGGTACTCGTACTGCTTGAGCCGCTCCATCGCGGCATCGGTCAGGCTGAAGCGGCGTGACATGGTGCTGCTGATCGGCTCCAGCAGGTTGGGCGCCAGCATCCGGATATCGTCAATTCGTTCCCGCAGCGGCGGCAAGCGCACTGCCAGGCAGGCGATACGGTAATACAGGTCTTCGCGAAACTGCCCTTCCTTGACGCGGTCCCACAGGTGCCGGTTGGTGGCACAGACGATGCGTACATCCGCCTTGCGCAGACCGCGCCCACCCACCCGGCGATACTGACCGGTTTCCAGAACACGCAACAGTTTGGCCTGTTGCGACAGCGGCAATTCACCCACCTCGTCAAGAAACAGGGTCCCGCCATGCGCCTGCTCGAACAGTCCTATACGCTCACCAACACTACCGGTAAAGGCACCGCGCGCATGTCCGAATACCTCCGCCTCAAACAGGGGTTCGGTCAGCACCGTGCAGTCAACCGTCAGGAAAGGCTGGTCACTGCGGGGTGAATTCCTGTGTATATAACTGGCGGCAAGTTCCTTGCCGGTGCCGGTTTCACCCTGCAACAGAACCGGCGCCTGGGCCGCGGCGACCATTTTCAACTGATCCATGCAGGCCAGGAAAGGCGGCGTACCACCGACCATACGCTTGCCTTCTATGCGGCGGTCTTCAGGCCCGGAGATTTCCTGGATAAGTTCCCCCATGTACAGTTCCCCATCGCTGCCATGCAACGGGTACGCGGTGACCCGCACCTGGCACATGCGATGATCCTTGTCATAGTGGATATGCAAACAGGAATCCCGCTGCCCCACCTCGAACAGATTGACGTGCGGGCAGTCCTCGCCGGATTCGTGGCATGGGGCATCGTTGTTGTGACTGATTCGGTAGCAGGGCTGCCCGACCGCCCTTGAACTGTCGGTACCAAATGTCCGCTCATAGGCCGTGTTAACCGCCAGGATACGATAATCCCTGTCGATAATGACAAACGGTTGTTCATGACTATCGACCAGCGACTGCAGCTCGATGGGTGGAGATTGCCTGGTACGGGTATTGATAATTGCCTTCATAGCGCCCCCTGCTACTCAGCGACCTGCCATCATTGACAGTATCTGACACTGATACATTCTACCACTGACATAAATGTCATATTCCAATATAGGTCAACTGCCTGGCAGTTTCACCCGAATCGAACGAGATAAACGTCCGCCTTTCAGGGCCAGCCAGAATCACACCGCCAGGAATCACTCATAACTGACTGTTTATAATTCTGAATTATGACTATGCCGGGGCAGAAACCGAGACCACCGGTCAGCACATAGACTACAGAAAACTGCCGCCCAAGCACAAGATTCCAGGTCTGGCACCCATTTTGCTTACTATACAGCAACACGGCGACAGGTC
>JASFOC010000210.1:0-5155 GCA_050116715.1 Gammaproteobacteria bacterium | reverse complement strand
TGATCAGCTGCTCTCCGTTGAAATTGTTATTTTTGGTGCGGTAACGTCCGCGAGGACGCACCGGGCCCAAAGCGACACATGCCGGTTAATTGTGATCCAGATGGAATCTGAAGCGGGTTCCGGGTGTGCGTATCCAGCAGACGCCGGATTTTCCCTGCAATCCCTTCAACTTACTGACGCGTTGAAAGGTTACGTTGTCTGTGCTGGACAGGCAAGTCAATCCGTGTCCCTGTGATCCACACGTAACCAGGGAGGTCAGCTGGCCTGTACATAACCAGGGTCAGCGTCTCATCCGGGGGGAAGGAATAATTTTCGATGGCTCTGCCACAGGCTCGACCGGCGGATGGGTATCCCGGCCGTAGGCACGAATAACCTTGCGAATGTAGTTCTGGGTTTCCTTGTAGGGAGGTACACCAAGATATTTCTCCACGGCACGTTCACCGGCGTTATAACCCGCCAGCGACAGGCGCAGGTCGCCCTGGAAAAAGGACAGTAGCCAGCGCATATAGGCCATGCCTCCATGCAGGTTTTCTACCGGGTTCGTGACATCCCTGACGCCGAAACGGGCGGCGGTCTCCGGAATGAGCTGCATCAGCCCCTGCGCATTCATTGGCGAACGGGCTCGCGGATTGAAATTCGACTCGGTCTGGATAATCGCAAGAATAAGATTCGGATCCAGTCCGTAGTCGGGTGCCAGCGAACGTACCCACGCGGCGATCTTGCTGCGCTCAGGGGTATCGGTATTGACGCCGGCAGCCCAGTCCTTGCCAGGTATCGTCGCAACGGCATAGGCGTCCAGCCGGCTTTCATAGGTGCACCTCGGTTTCCTTGCGACAGCTGGCTCGCCGACGAAGGCCAGAAACTTCCGCGCCTGCAAATCACCATTCGCCGCTGCCACCTGCAGCCACGCGGCCGCAAGGTCAGTGTCCCGGGGCGCACCAAGACCGTTGGCATACATCCAGGCCAGGCGCAGCTGTGCCGGCAGGTAGTTGAGTCGTGCAGCAGCACAATACAGTTGCCGGGCACGGCCGTAATCACGACGATAGCCTATGGCGTGCTCATACTGGTTGGCCAACTCCATCAATTCCTCGGGGTCGGGATCAGCAAGCAGCACCTGCCAGTCAAGTACCGGGGTACTCCCCTGGCCGGCAAGTGAGTAGAGCATCAATACCGGTAAGGCCAGTATGCTGCAGGCACCACGACACCAGTGACAACTGCGCATGCCGGTTACCTCGGAAAAAACTCGATCGGTATTTTCGTGGTCACCTCGGGTACCTCCGGCTTGTTACCAAAATCCAGGCGTTTGATTAGCGCCACCAGCTGCGTTTCGAGCACGTTTGCATCCAGTTCACTGCTGAGGATCACGCAGCGGGTTACATTACCGGACGGTGCAATCGTGATACTCAAGACAAGCTTGCCCTGCAGGGTGGCATCCTTGCGTAACTCGCGATTGTAGAGCGTATACATGGCGCCCTTGTTCCGGTCCAGCACTTCCTGAATCGATTCCTTGCTGCGGACCATCCCCGGCGCAGACGCCGCTGAATGCAGTCCGGCTTCCATGATTCCGTCACTGCCAGTGCCTGTGCCAGTGCCAGCGCCAGTGCCAGTGCCAGTGCCTGTGCCAGTGCCAGCGCCACCTTGCCGGCTGCCCGCCCTCTCCGGCAAGCCGGGGGCACCCAGGACCGACTGGTGAGCAACACCGCCCTCAATGCCGCGGCTGCCCCGTGTCAGGTTGGCTGTCAGTGTCGAGGGCTCTGTTGCAGCTGCACGTGCCCGACTGGCCACGCTGTCATACCGCGAGGCAGCCCCGGTCTTCGGCAATTCAGTGCGCAATTCTGCCAGCGATTCACTGAGCGCCATCACGCCGCTGCTTGCCGCTTTCCGGCGTGCCGCCTCGCCCGGCGCAACCGCCGGCCGTTCGGGCAGTGTCGGTGATTCCGCCGGTGCAGTCTCTGCAGGGGCTGCAGGGGCTACCGGTGCAGTCACTGCAGCCCCCCCCGGCACCGATGCCGGTCTTGGCAGCGGCGCAATCTGTTCGGCAAGCAGGTACACGCGGCGTGGCGGCAGTTCCGCCGCAGGACCGGAATCAGTCCGTGGTATCCGGATATAGGGCGTAATTATGCCGACAGCAAGACAGACCAGCAGTGTCTGCAACAGGATCTGCCGGAAGCGGCGGTCTTCCTCATGGGATATCGCCCAGGGCTGGCTATCTGTCAGGGTCAGCGATGACATGGCACTAGCCTGAACCCGGCGGGCGTTGCAGCACCGACAGTGAAATGCTGCCATAACCTGCCTGCTTGCAGGTCAACATAACCCGGTTGAGCAACGCAAACGGAATGGACCTGTCACCCATGATGGTCACTTCCCGACCGGCAGCAGCAGCGCTATCCGGCGGAAACCGTGCCTGCAGTGCTGCCCCCAGTGCGGGGATCGCCCCCTGTGATGCATATACGGCCCTGTCAACGGCAACAATCGTTTCGTCCTGCACCTGGATGCTGTCCCGGGTGACCACCACCACCGGTGTGGCCCTGGGTTGCCGGTCGGCAACAGACTCGGGGAGATTCACAAGGGCAGCAGGCGATTCCGCTGCATAGTCCGCAGAGTGCACCAGAAAAAAGAACACCAGGATGGTAAAGACATCCATCAATGCCACCAGATTCAGGGATGGCCAGCGGCGTGCCTTTTCCTGGCGCTGGCGGCGCCACTTGAACTGTGTTGCACCCCGGGGGATTCTGGTCATTCTGCAGCGCCTCGCTGTGGCGCGGTCCCCGGCACGGGACCAAGCGCAATCAACGGGAACAGTTCAGTCCGGTCTACCGCATCGCCGTGCCGCTGCAGTCTGACGCGCAGCGCATCCAGCACCTGCACCAGGACATCATAGGAGATCTGCGGTTCCAGCAAGACGGTCGCCTCGAGGCTGTCAGGGTAACGTGCCTTCAGCTGGCGGGCCAGGGCGGAAAGCGATTCCAGCGCCCCGGCATCGGACGTTCTGTCTATCTGCACTGCCTGTGTCTGTCCAAGGTATTCCACCTGGATCACCTCCTGTCGCACAATCACCCGCAGTTGCAGCGGATCCTGTGCGGGCAACGCGTCGCCCCCGCCTGTTGCAGGCTGTATTTCAAGAATCGTTGTCCTGGTAAAAACCGCGGTTATGAGCAGAAACGGCACCAGTATGACCATCAGGCTGAGGAAGGCGGTCACATCGACGCCGGGCACCTCTCGTCTTGCCGTTCGTTGCCAGCGCGGTCTCATGGGGCATCCTTGCCCTCGGCTGATGCGCCGGCGATCAGATTGAATAACCTGACGGTTACCATTTCCAGGGTATCGACCAGTTCCGCGGTCTTTGTCTGCATGACCGCATGTATCAATAACAGGGGAATTGCCACCATCAGGCCAAAGGCCGTGGTGTTCATCGCGATGGAGATACTTGCAGACAGCAGGTTGGCCTTGAGCGCCGGGTCTGCAGCAGATACCGTTGCGAAGGCCTTCGTCAGTCCGATAATCGTGCCCAGCAGACCCAGCAGCGTGGCGATATTTGCAAGGGTTGCCAGGTAGTGGGTGCGCTTTTCCAGCCGCGGGACAACTTCCAGCAGGCCTTCCTCCATGGCCATTTGTACCGCATCGCCATTGCCCTGGTGTTCGACGCGGTTCAGGCCGTAACCCAGAATCCTGCTCACTGCGGCATCCGAATGCATGACAACTTCGCGGGCCGCAGCGTACTTGCCACTTTCCAGCAACGGCAGCACGCGTTTCCAGATGCCCTTGTTTCTGGCACGCACCAGCGTGAGATAGATATAACGCTCGATAGCGATGGCAGCACCAATGGCGAGTACCACGAGGATCGGGTACATGAATGGCCCGCCGGACTGGAAAAAACCGAGCACCGCATACAACGCTTCCATACTGAACTCCTTAATGATCCATGATCATTGCAGTGTGTATCCTGCCCTCAACGATAAACCCGATGTTTACCTGATTGCCAGTCAACCGGGTTGATCCCCGGGAACCCGCCTTGTGAATCCGCTTTTCAGGCAGCCGCCAGCGCCCCCCTACTCAACACTGTAACCCTGATGCAGCAGTTCCAGTTCACGCTGAAAAAGATCGCGCTCAACCGGCTGCGTTTCTTCCCCGATGTCACCCTCGAGAGGGGCACTCTCCAGGGGTGTCCCGACCTGCTTCCAGGGCGCGATATAGAGGGTCGACGGCAGCCCCTGGTTGCCCTTGATCAGGATTGTGTCCTGCTCCAGCTGTTCCTGTGCGCTTGCGCCAGACATCCACAGGATGACTGAGGCAAGCAGCAGGCGGATGTACTGATTTGGTTGCATGTCTCGAGCTCCATCCGGCCGCTAGCGGTCACCCTGCAGTTCATCAAGACGCTGCACACTTTTTTCAATCCAGGGATCCGGCTGATCATCGCCGGCCCGTTCAGCATTCGACATATGGATCTTGATGGCGAGTTGTTCAAACGGCTCCGCCTGTTCGGCCAGGAGTGCATTATATTCCGCCAGTTCATCTCCGCTAAGCCCGGCCGGGCGCGCAGATGCGAGCAACTCATGGCCCAGTTCTTCATACATGCTTGCTATTTGATAGGTGCCCGCCGTGCTGACCGGGAGGACGCCGTAGCCAATGGCTGCTTCAAATGCCTGTAATGCGCGCTTCATTGCCTGCAACTTCCGCGCGAGACTGTCCTGCACGGGATTGACCAGCCGGATCCGCTGAAAGGCGGACAGCTGGTTTTCGGCAAGTTCCAGCGCCGCCTCCGCGGCAGGCACATGGGTCCCGGTGGTACCGGCGGCACGATCCAGTTTTATGATTTCCTCAAGCCAGTGCAGTCGCTTGCCGGCATTACCAGTGCCCGCTGCAAGCGTTGCGAGCTGTTGCATCACATCAACGGCGGTCTCCACGGGTTTCGGAAAACGTTGCAGATAAATCTCCAGTGTACTCACGGCCTGGCGAGCTTCGCCTGCTTGCGCATAAATACCGGCAGCGTGCAACAAGGCATCGCGCTGCAGTGCATCTGCCTGGCGCCGATCCTGCCCGAGGTGCAGATACGCTGCAGCGGCCTTCCGGCTCTGGCCGTTACGCTCATAGGCAAAGGCGAGCTTGCGGGTAACCTCCGCCTGCAGCGGATCGTCCGGGTAATCATTGCGGAACT
>JASFOC010000209.1:0-5164 GCA_050116715.1 Gammaproteobacteria bacterium | reverse complement strand
CCATCCCTGCGATACTCGTTGCGAATAAAGGGCAGCAAAGAACCATCGACCTCCGGCGTTTCGTCAGCTCGCTCTCCTTCCATGAAATGCTTCAACCCGTACACTTCATCCACAACCAGGCCTGAATAAATTCCGTCATAATCAATCACCAGCACACGGGTTCTTTCTGTGACAGCTGCCACCTCTCCCCCCAGAAGCCCCGAAAAATCAACAACAGGCAGCAGGTTACCGCGGATATTGGCGATTCCACGCACCCATGGCTGTGCGAGAGGAACGCGCGCAAGTTTCGGGATATCAAGAATTTCGACGACCTCATCAAGCGGCGCCAGCAGGTAATTGTTTCTTACCCTAAAGGCGATACCGGACCATTCACTGAATATCTCTGCAGGTTGCTGAAGATCCCGCGTGTTGCATAACCGGCAGGACTCCTCGATATCCCTGAGAATCGAAACGGGGTCAATGGCGGCTTCTTCATCCATTGGCATCAACCCGAAAGTGTTTCATTGATAAGGCTCAGTAGCGCCCCTTCCTTTACCGGCTTGGTAAGATAGTCACGCGCCCCCTGTCTTAGCCCCCACATCCGGTCAACACGCTGGTCCTTTCGCGTCACAATGATGACTGGAATTCCGGCTGTTTCGGGATTTGTTGTCAGTTCCCGTGTAGCCTGAAACCCGTTCAGTCCCGGCATGACCACGTCCATAAGAATCAGGTCCGGCTTTTCTCGCAACGCCACGGCAATACCTTCATGTGCATCTGTTGCGGTCAGTGTGTTGAAGCCGTTTTTTTCCAGCATCTTTTTCAGAAGATGTGAATCAGTCGGGGAGTCATCAACAATCATTATCTGTCTCATTGGTATAACCTCAGATGCTTATCGACACCTTATCTATCGTCCAATGGCCTTTATGCTTAGCCGTCAGAATATTGATTAATTACCGCCAGAAGTTCGTCCCGGGTGAAGGGCTTGGTAATATAGTTATCTGCACCGACCACCCTGCCCCGTGCGCGGTCAAACAGGCCATCCTTGCTGGACAACATGACGACCGGCGTATGCCGGAACACCTGGTGGTGCTTGAGTAATGCGCACGTCTGGTAGCCATCCAGCCGCGGCATCATGACATCCAGAAAAATCAGGTCAGGTTTGTTATCGGCGATCATGCTGAGCGCCTCAAAACCATCCGTTGCAGAGATCACCTGATACCCCTCTTTCTGCAGCAGGGTCTCGGCGGTGCGACGAATGGTCTTGCTGTCATCAATGACCATAACCTTGAATCCCAGGCACCCGCACTCGGCCCCCCCGTCCGCCACCGCAACATCTCCGGCACCAGACTGTATCCCTATGTTTCCCATGATATATTTGATACCCTTTTGACTCGTCTATGAGGCATGCCAGAACTCGTCTCACGCTGGCGGACTTCTCGTGGCGAACCGGATTAAGTGTTGGTAATCAACTACATCGAGTTATCGTCCTGCACGCGGCAAACTTTATGTCGCAGGCCGGGTAGCGAATACGCCACATTTCGAACGGACAAACAGGCATACCATGACTATCAAGCTCGGCGTTGTGATGGATCCAATCGGTGGTATCAGGTTCCACAAGGACAGCACCCTTGCCATGTTGCTGGCTGCACAAAAGCGCGGCTGGGAGCTGTATTACATGGAACAGGGTGACCTGTTTTTACAGGATGGACGCTGTTACGCCTCCAGCAGACAGCTGGAGGTTCGCGCAAACGAAACCGACTGGTTCACATTGCATGCGCCGCAGACTGCACCCCTCGATGACCTGGACGTCATCCTCATGCGCAAGGACCCGCCTGTTGACATGGAATTCATGTACACCACGTTCCTGCTGGAGCGGGCGGAAGCGGGTGGCGTTCTCGTTGTCAACAAACCCGCGGCTATTCGCAACGCCAGCGAAAAACTTTATACCGCCTGGTTCCAGCAATGCTGCCCGCCAACACGGGTAAGCCGTGACCGGCAATTGCTGAAGGACTTTCTGAACACACATGAGGACATCATCCTGAAACCACTGAACGGCATGGGCGGTGCATCGGTATTTCGCGTCAGGCTGGGAGACCCTAATGTCAACGTCATTCTGGAAACCATCACAGACAACGGCAAAGAAACGGTTATGGCACAGCGCTATATCCCCGAAATCACAGAAGGGGACAAGCGGATATTGATGATTGATGGCGAACCCTTCCCGTATGCGCTTGCACGCATACCGGCAGCCGGTGAAACACGCGGCAATCTCGCCGCCGGCGGTACGGGCAGGGGCGTGGAACTCACGGACAACGACCACTGGATCTGCGCGCAAGTCGGCCCGTCGCTCCGGGAACAGGGCCTGCTATTTGTCGGCCTTGATGTCATTGGCGAATATCTGACCGAAATCAATGTCACCAGCCCGACCTGTATTCGCGAACTCGACAAGCTGTACAACGCCGATATTGCGAGCCAGGTAATTGAGGCGATAGCCGCACGGCTCAAAGCGGCATAAATCAGCCTCAGTGTGCACATCACCCAGGTGCACCCTCACCAGGCAAGCATGGGTGAACGGGCCGGTGCCCTGGGGAAATAAATGCCTGGCAGCGATTTGCTTGCTAGACTATGCAAAACATATTAACCAGTCGAGGATAATCAAATGATGAATAACGGGGCACTCAACGTTCTCATTGTGATTCTGATAGCCGTGTGTTTCTGGGTATTCATCTTGTGGAAGAACTCCCGCCGGCTGCATGAAGACATCAACATGGTTGCACAGCAGCACAACCTCATCCGCAACGATGACAGCGCCCGGGCACTGTGCCGCGCCCTGCACCTGTTGAACCCAAAGCTCACGGCAGGCACTGACTACATCATCAGACACGACGCCGGGGACCAGGAACCCTATATTGCAGAATGGATGGCTGACAGCACACAGCCATCCACCGACCAGATCAAGCGTGCCCTGGATGAATTATCGGATGCAGACCATGAAGCCAGGTATGCTGCAATGAGACGGGCTGAATATCCCAGTGTTGGAGAACAACTCGATGCCGCCTATCAGGCCCGTCAGGGAAATGATGCCAAGCAGATTGAAATAGACAGGCGCATACGCGAGGTCAAGGAAAAATACCCGAAGACGGATGAGTGCGTGTAACCGGCCAGGGCACATGACAACCCTGTCTGGGCAACAGGGTGTTCCATGACCCCTGGCATCACATCATGGTTGCGGTGTCCACTTTCATTGGTAACACAATTGCCCGGCACGGAGATGCAGCACACAACCATACACCACGCGGCACTACGACAAGCAGTCACTCCGTGGTTGTGGCATCCCGCTTTATTACGCAACCGGAGCGCCTAACCCGTTGTATTTAAAGAAGCCCGGCAGGCTTTCTGAATTGCTGTCCATCCGCAAGCGGATTGCCGGCAGGGCCAGAAAAAATCCCGACCGTTTCAAAACCCTTATAAAGAGACCATCAACTCTTGCCGCAATACGGCATATACTTCCTGACCGGAAAGGCAAAATGAAACAGCGTGAATATAACCGGTATGCTAGTTGCCCGCTGCAGTATTGCAGTAGGCAGATTGCCATAATGATGCAGTGCCAACCTCCAGTAGTAGCGATATAATTAACGCCAATTGCATTCACCAGTACGCATGCAGCTAACAGAAAATCCAGAACTGGAAGACATTTCGGTCACGGCAGGTGACCGCTTCGCGCTGACGCTGTTTTTCGCGATTGTCATGCATGCCATGATCATTCTGGGTATTACCTTTGGCATCCATGATGACCCGCCACCCGAGAACATCCTTCCGACGCTCGACATCACGGTATCGAACCGGCGGACACCCCCGCCTGACGAGGCTGACTACCTGGCCCAGACCAGCCAGGATGGCGGCGGCAATGTCACCGAGAAAGTCAGGCCAACCCAGTCCATGCCGGAGCAGGCGCCCTCGGTAAATCCCGCGCAGCCTGAACCCAGTCCTGCCGAAATCATCACTGCCGAGAGCGCGGAAGTGCAGGTAACGCAACTGGACACCGAAACCCCGGAAACCGAAAAACCGGACCTGAAGGCCGCAGACCTGATAGAGCGAAGCCTGGAAATGGTCAATCTGAACGAACAACTCAACGAATCCATGCAGGCCTATGCACAACGCCCCCGGCAGGTTTTCGTATCCGCACGCACCCAGGAATACATCTACGCCAACTATATGAGCGAATGGGTAAAAAAGGTCGAGCGTGTCGGCAATCTGAATTACCCCGACGAGGCACGCAGGGAAGGCCTGTCCGGAAAGCTGATGATGGACGTAACCCTGAATGCTGACGGCACGGTACGCAATATCAGTATCCTGCGGCCATCGGGACAGCCTGTTATCGATGAGGCCGCCATCCGCATCGTCAATCTCGCGGCGCCCTTCCCGCCATTTCCACCGGAGGTCCGCAAGGAAGCCGACATACTCCATATAACCCGCACCTGGGAATTCTCCACGACACACCGCCTTAAAAGCCATTAGTGTCCGCAGCGACTACTCGGCTGCTGCCAAAGAGGCTTGATGGAGCAGGGGTGTCTGCAGGATACTAGGGCCATGGCCAAGACCGAGTCCTTAAGCAACCACTTCCTGATTGCCATGCCCTCGCTGGAAGACCCCAATTTCCACCATACAATCACCTATATTTGCGAGCATGACGAAAACGGAGCGCTTGGCATCATCATCAACCGCCCCCTGAACATGAAGCTGGGCGAAATCCTGCAACACATGGATATCGTGGCGAACAGCGAGGAAATATCCTCACAGCCGGTATACATGGGCGGCCCGGTACAGAATGACCGCGGGTTCATACTGCATGAACCACCCGGCGACTGGGAGGCCACTTTGCAGGTCACCGATACTATCGGCGTGACCTCCTCCAGCGACATACTTGCGGCGATCGCCGCAGGCGAGGGGCCGAAAAAAGCCCTCATCACGCTGGGGTATGCCGGCTGGGGAAGCGGCCAGCTGGAGCAGGAAATCGCCGCCAATGCGTGGCTCAGCGGTCCGGCAAGCACGGAAATATTGTTCGACACGCCCTGCGAGCAGCGCTGGCTGGCTGCCGCTGCGCTGATCGGGGTTGACCTTAATCTGTTGACCGGCGAGATGGGGCACGCCTGAATGCGGCCACGGCAATACATGAACGCTGCCG
>JASFOC010000208.1:0-5187 GCA_050116715.1 Gammaproteobacteria bacterium | reverse complement strand
TGCCCGATCCGGTCGGACCGATCAGCAGGATGTTGCTCTTGGAGAGTTCGACTTCATCCTTCCCGCTCTTCGCATCCAGACGCTTGTAATGGTTGTATACCGCAACGGAAAGGACCTTCTTGGCACGTGTCTGGCCGATGACATATTCATTGAGAACATCGTTGATTTCGCGGGGCTTGGGAAGCTTCTCTCCACCCGAGGCAGACTTCTCCTGCATCTCTTCCCGGATGATATCGTTGCAAAGCTCGACGCACTCGTCGCAGACGAAGACCGAGGGACCGGCAATCAGTTTGCGGACTTCATGCTGGCTTTTGCCACAGAAAGAACAATAGAGCAGTTTCCCGTCTTCGCCCTTGCCGTTGCGCTCATTGGTCATCTCAAGCCCTCACCGTTATCTACTAAAGTACCAGACGTACACAAAGTACCAGACGTAGAGATGTTTGTAACACTCTTTGTCATCGCGAATCAACTCCCGTGAAGCAATCCGGCGTCACTATACCGGTTAAATTCAGGGGTTTATAACGAACAGGGCCGGTTTTCCGCAGCTGGCGGTCGCGCCTTGCTGCAACCGGTCAGCTAGACTGTATTGGTGGCCGCCCTGCGGTGTTCGAGAATTTCATCAATCAGCCCGTAGGCCTTGGCTGCTTCCGCTCCCATGAAGTTATCACGTTCCGTGTCCTGCTGGACTTTTTCCAGCGACTGTCCGGTGTGGCTGGAAAGTATCTGGTTGAGCTTTTCGCGGATCAGCAGGATTTCCCTCGCATGTATATCGATATCAGTTGCCTGTCCCTGGAAACCGCCGAGCGGCTGATGAATCATCATGCGCGAGTGCGGCAGGCAAACGCGCTTGCCGCTGGCGCCACCGGCAAGCAGCAATGCGCCCATACTGGCGGCCTGGCCGATGCACATGGTGCTGACGTCCGCCTTGATAAACTGCATGGTGTCATAAATAGCCAGCCCGGCCGTGACAGAACCACCGGGTGAGTTGATATAGAGATGGATGTCCTTGTCGGGGTTCTCGGATTCGAGGAACAGCAATTGCGCGACCACAACATTGGCCATGTAATCCTCGACCGGCCCCACAACAAAAACCACTCTTTCCTTGAGTAGCCGCGAGTAGATATCGTAAGAACGTTCCCCGCGTGCTGTCTGTTCTACAACTATCGGCACCAGATTCAATGCCCTTGTATCCAATGCGCTATTCATAGGGTTTCTATCGGACATGCAGGTTTATCCTTGAGATTGTTTGGCTTGTTCAACGAGGTCATTGAATGACATCACGTTGTCTGAAATATCCACACCACCGTGCTCCATTATCCATTCGACAGCCTGGTCCTCGATGACCGCAGACTGCACGCCGGACAGCATTTCCTGGTTGCCGTAATACCACTGTACGACCTCCTCGGGTTTTTCATAGGATGCTGCGATATTGTCGACGACCTCGCGCACCCGTTCCGGGTCCAGCTGGATCTGGTTCTGCTTGACGATCTCGGAAACGATGACGCCAAGTTTTACCCGTCTTTCTGCCTCGGCCTGCAGTGCAGTCGTATCCCCTGCGGCGCTGCCCTTGCGGCTGCGCAATTCCAGCGATTCAGTCTCGATCAGCTGCCGTGGTACTTCGACGGGATTTTTCTCCAGCAGCCCCGAGAACACCTGGCTTTTCAGGCTGGATGAAATCAGGCCCTTGAGTTCGCGCTGCATGTTGCCGGTGATTTCCGTTCTCAGTGCCTCCATGCCGCCTTCGCTAATACCGAAAGCCCGGGCAAAGTCATCGTTCAGTTCAGGTAATTCCATTTCGGAAACCTGGTGAACCCTGACCCTGAAGGTTGCGCTCTTGCCGGCAACCTCGCTTCCCGGGTAATCGTCCGGGAAGGTCAGTTCGATGGATTTTTCATCGCCGGCGGAGACACCGCTCAACTGCTCCTCGAAGCCCGGAATCATGCTGTTTGAACCAAGCACCAGCGGCATGCTCTCGGCCTTGTTGCCGGCAAAGGGCCCGCCATCGATGCTGCCTTCAAAATCAATGGTGACCTGGTCACCGGGTTTCGCTGCGCGGTCCACGGCTGTCCAGGTCGCGCGCTGCTTGCGCAGGTTTTCCAGCATCTCGTTGATATCGTTTTCGTTGATATCCACCACGGGACGCTCAACCTTGAAGCTGTAGTTAATCGGTCCTGTCAGCTCCGGGAAGACCTCGAAGGTGGCAACGTATTCAAAGGGTTCGCCGGGCGGCGAGTCAATCGGCTCTATGCTGGGTTCACCGGCCGGACGTATGCTCTCCTGTGCCAGGGCTTCCTGCAAGGTCGAGTTCAGGACCTGCTGGATGACTTCCGCTCGCACCTGGTGGCCGAACTTCTGCTGCACCACCCGCATGGGAACCTTGCCGGGTCGGAATCCGTCCAGGCGCACAGTCCGGGTCATGGACTCCAGTCGCGAGGTCACTTCATCATCCACGCGTGCGGCAGGTACCTGCACCTTCATGCGTCTTCCCAGTCCCCCGGTATTTTCCAAAGATACTTCCATCTTCATATAACCTCTTTTTGATTTATCAGCCCGTGAACCACCTGGTTCGCCGGGCCTCGCCAGAGCCGTTGCTGAATACGTGGCAAGTGCCCGCTTTTCCGGTAGGTGTGCGAAAGGAGAGACTCGAACTCTCACGGGTTGCCCCACTGGCACCTAAAGCCAGCGCGTCTACCAATTCCGCCACTTTCGCCCGGGAATGCCGACTTGCTACCAGTCCGGCAGGTACAGCCGGAAAGTATAACGATGTGCGATGTGTTTGCGCACCCCTGTTTTCTGCTTATCCGCAGCAGGCGTCATTGGAAAACCAGCTGCAGAAAAATAAAAAAGCCCGCACGGATGCGGGCTGATTTGGTGGGCCGTGTAGGAATCGAACCTACAACCAATGGATTAAGAGTCCACTGCTCTGCCAATTGAGCTAACGGCCCGGAAAGCGCGGTATTCCAACACAGCGTCCGGCCGGGTTCAAGCGCCGGATGAAATACCGATTCCAGCTGTTATTGCCTGAACTGGGGTGGACGATGGGACTCGAACCCACGACGACTGGAATCACAATCCAGGGCTCTACCAACTGAGCTACGTCCACCATTAACCTGTTGTAAAATATAAACTTCTCGCCATGCATAATGGCGCGCCCGGCAGGAATCGAACCTGCAACCGTCGGCTTAGAAGGCCGGTGCTCTATCCGGTTGAGCTACGGGCGCCAGGTAAAAGCCTGGTCTGCAGCACCCGTGTGCTGTCCTCATTGGTCGGGGTAGAGAGATTCGAACTCCCGACATCCTGCTCCCAAAGCAGGCGCGCTACCAGGCTGCGCTATACCCCGTTCTCTGCATACCGACTGCCGGCGGTCACGCGAATGCCGCCCTGCTGAGCGCGACGATAATACGTGCTACCCGGTAAGTGGTCAAATACCATGTCAACCTGTTTGTGCGATCCCGGCCCCGGTGCCTGTGCCGTGTATGGCTGGGCGGGCTGTCGGAGGGCAATTGTTAGCAGTTGTCCCGGGGGATACCCGCATGCGAGAATCGCGGCTTCATTTCCATGACAATGAATGCAAATTCATGACCGCTAAACTGATCGATGGCAAGGGTATCGCCGCTGCGGTGCGCCACTCCGTCCACACCCGGGTCGAGGCCCGCAGGAAAAACAGGCTGCGTATCCCCGGGCTGGCTGTCGTTCTGGTGGGTCAGGATCCCGCATCGGAAATCTATGTGCGCAACAAGCGCAAGGCCTGCGAAGAGGCTGGCATTATCTCGCGCTCCTATGACCTGCCCTGCGAAACATCGGAAGCGCAGTTGCTCGGACTGATCGACGAACTGAACAACGATGCCACCATTGACGGCATCCTTGTCCAGTTCCCCCTGCCACCGCATATCGATGCAGACAAGGTGACAGAACGTATTCGTCCGGATAAGGATGTGGACGGCTTTCATCCCTATAACATCGGGCGGCTTGCCCTGCGGCGCCCGTCTCTGCGTTCCTGCACGCCGCGCGGCGTGATCACGCTGCTGGAGCATACCAGCGAAACATTCTACGGGCGTGAGGCCGTGGTGGTAGGCGCCTCCAACATTGTCGGGCGACCCATGGGGCTGGAGCTGCTGCTGGCCGGCTGCACCGTTACTACCTGCCACCGTTTCACCCGCGACCTCGAACACCACGTCAGCCAGGCGGACATCCTGGTGGTTGCCGTCGGCAAACCCGGGGTGGTTTCAGGGGCCTGGGTAAAACCCGGCGCCACGGTCATCGACGTCGGGATCAACCGCCAGGAAGACGGCAGCCTGGTGGGTGACATCGAGTTTGAACCGGCCTGTGAGCGCGCTGAATGGATTACACCGGTTCCCGGTGGCGTTGGTCCCATGACCGTTGCCACGTTGCTGGAAAATACCCTGTTTGCAGCAGAGGAGCTGCACGCCTAGCAGCTAGCGCCGCCGCCAGGTCGTACCGCCGGCGCCGTCTTCCAGGATGATGCCGTGCCCCTCGAGTTCGTCGCGCAGGCGATCCGCTTCGGCCCAGTCCTTCTGTTCCCTTGCCCTGATACGCCGTGCGATCAGTTCCTCGACGGCCGCTTCGGAAATCCCGGCTGCAGCGGCATCTGTCCGCGTTGCGGTCTCACGCAGGTAGCTTTCGGGTTCCACCTGCAGCAGACCCAGTATGCCACCCAGCTGGTGCAAACAGCCGGCGAGCCTGGCGGCGAGATTCGGCTCTGTTTCCCTGGACCTGTTGATTTCCCGGGCCAGTTCAAACAACACGGCGATAGCTTCCGGGGTGTTGAAATCATCGTCCATTGCTGCATGGAAGTCTGTTGTGTAGCTTTCGCATTCCGGTCCCGGGGCGGTGAAAGGTGTGAGGCCACGCAGGCTGGTATAGAGTCGCGTCAACGCCGCCCTCGCCTGCTCCAGGTTGTCCTGTGAATAGTTCAGTGGGCTGCGGTAATGGCTGGCCAGGATGAAGTAGCGCACATCCTCCGCCCGGTAGCGCTTCAGGATTTCACGAACGGTGAAGAAATTTCCCAGTGATTTGGACATCTTCTCGTCGTCGACGCGAACGAAACCGTTATGCATCCAGTAGTTCACAAAGGGTTCACCGGTGGCGGCCTCCGACTGGGCGATTTCGTTTTCGTGGTGCGGGAACTGCAAATCCATGCCGCCGCCATGAATATCGAAATGTGCG
>JASFOC010000207.1:0-5192 GCA_050116715.1 Gammaproteobacteria bacterium | reverse complement strand
AGCTGGGTGCGGAAAATAGTCAGAGAAAAGGGCGTCGTCGATTGAAAAACCTCCCTGATACCGGCGGGCTTATCGCCGTTCCAGTCGGGGCCGACCACGAGATAGTTACCGGCATCGGGACCCGTTGCACGGGTCCCGATGTAGCCGTAGTTATAGGCATTACCATCGATAAACTGTACCGAGTAGTAGCGCTGTTTTGGTACCGCCGGCACCGAGATCACCATCGGCTCCGTGCGCAGGTCCAGCCAGACCATCGAATAGGGTGTGTCGCTGTTGGGTGTGACGACGGCCGTGTCTTTGTAGGTGAACACGGCGGCATCGTTATAGAGTGTGTTGAACGGCGCCTTGAACTGCCCCGAGTTTTTGTCGACCGCGAACTCCTGCATCACCGCGTAGTTCATCACGATCGGCAGGCCGTAGATGAATGCCTCCTCGGCGATTGCCCTGGTTTCGGCGATGCCTGGCGCGGCAATGCCCGCTTTTTTATCGGCCTTTTCGGCAGTGGAACTGGTATCCGCATTTGTGCCGGAACCTGCTAGCAGCGCCAGGGCCATAAAGCCGTACAGTGCGCCGTTTAAAAATGTCTGTGCTGTTCTCATCATCAGGGTGATTCTCCAGAGAAGCTGTTTCTGTAGCAGGCTGAGTTCAGGCCTGATCTATCTTAATCCTGGCCTCAGGTCGATTGGGTGAGCGGGGGATCAAAAATTCGTTGTATTACGCCTTCAGGGAACCTGGGCGAGTTAACCGAACCCGGTATCTGGCTGGAGTATATCACTGACATCCAGATGCGGGAAAAACATTCAGGCCGCAACCTGTAACAGTGATGCCTTAATGGATTTCATCAAATGGGGATTCTTCTTCAACAGCGAAGGGGGGATTGCGGAAAACCTGCGCCATGAGGAAAACAAGATGAGCAATTACAATCGCCTGGTCGAAAATCTCGTGATACTTGGAAATGTTGAACAACATGACGAAGATCGTTCGAAAACTGAACCAAGAAGGCCTTGAGCTTACAGTATGAGTTGCTGGCCGGGCTGGCTTCCTGCCGCTGAAATCACATCGAGATACACAAAAAATACACGGCCCATGTGGATCGTCGCGAGACTCTGCTGGCATTGAAATTGTTCTTCGTGGCCGCTTTTACATGATTCCTGGCCAAGTCCGCGTGGGAATATGTGGCCTGCCAGCGTATGATCATCATTGCAATAGCCGGAATCAGACCTGTTGTAGCCTGGCGAACCTCATCTACTGCGACCGGTAACGTTAACAATCTGCAGAGTGGAGAAAACCTGTGGGCGATGGATTGTTGTGGTACCGCGTCAACCGGAAGGCCTGGCGAAACTCTGCGAGTGTGCCGACTGTAATAGCATCCGCACTCACTTTCTACCTGCTGTTCCTGGCGATGCCGCTGTTTGCCCGGGACGGTCCCGACCTGACCAGTGCGCTCATCGACCAGCGTATTACCGCCCTGCGCGAGGAGGGTGTCGCCGATGCAGACGAGCCCCTGAAGACCTATCGATCCATCGACCTCTGGCTTACCAGTACCCAATTGCATAAGAGCGATGCGGCCCGGTATATCGGGGAACTGACTGAGGCACCGCGGCGTGAGGCCCGGATACAGGCGCGTCTCGATGCCATGGAGTCTGTGCAGGACGACGATGTGGACGAGGACCTCGCCACACTGTCGGTGCAGGCGCTGGAAGCCGAACTGCTCCAGACCCAGAGTGCCACGCGTGATGCAAGGGTGGCGCGGGACATCCTCACCCGGCAACTGGCGGCGAGGGAAAGCAAGAGAGATTCTATACGTGAACGTCTGGATGCAATCGCCACGCGTCTGGAGGCTATGACGACATATGGCGGGGTTGTCGACCCGGCCGCCGCGCCGTCGTTCGCGGAGGCAAGCCAATGGCTGCTACGCGCGGAACAGGCGTCATTGCGGGAGGAGCGGCTGGCGCTGTCGGCGCAACTTGACAGCCAGCCTGTTCGCTACAGCGCCATGACCGTAGAGCGCGCGGAACTGCAGGTAAAGATCGATAAACTGGTGCAGCGCACCCGGCTATTGTCAAAGCGATTGCAGGATGCACTTCTGACCACATCTGCAAAAGACCCGCTGAACCTGGCAACCGATAGCCAGGTCTATGAGTTCGCACAGGAGTATCAGGCGGAAAACGTGATGCTTCGTGACCAGCGGCGGGAACTGGAGCTGGATTTCACGAATCTCAGCGCCGAGCGGCAAAAATTGCGGCGTACCAACCGCATACTGAACGAACGTTATGCAAGTGCGCGGCGAGTGGTGGAATTTGGCCACGGAAGCGGAGATCTGGGTGGCGCGCTGGTGGCTTACTGGGAGGAGCTCAACAGGCTGCGGCTGCAAGAGCCGCGGAAAGGGATTCCCCGTCAGGTAGGGGATAGCGTTATGAGCCGCATCCGCAACGAGGAAAGTCTCGCGAAATTGGTCAGCGCAACAGCCTACCTGAATACCGCTCTCAGCGATGCGGGGCTGAATCCGCTGAGGGTGTCGCAAGCGGAGCGCGAAGTCCTGCTCGAGATTTTGCTGGCAAGGCGCGAGCTGTTGCGCAGTACCATCTCGATCGAGTCCGATGTCATTAATATGCTGAGCGAACTTAAAACGAATTACGAGGAACACACGGAAAAATTTGCCGAGTACAAGCGCTTCCTCGACCCGCTGGTACTCTGGTTGCCCAGCGGCTCGCGCTTGTGGAAAACCGACTTCAATCACCTGCCCGAGGAAACGGCGGTACTGTTGCAGGCGGCGACAGGAATCGAGGTTGCTCTCCAGGCCCGCTTTTTTGGTTTCATCTTTGTGGCGCTCATCCTGCTGCTGTTCCATACCCGGCTGCGCGAATACCAGCACCGCCAGAATCAACTGATGTCGCGACCGCGCGAAGCATCTATCCATTTTACCGTGCTGGCAATGGTCGCCACTGCGCTGCGCGCGCTGCCACCAGCACTGATCGTGGCGGCACTGGCAACACTATTCTCCGCGGACAAACACATTTTCTCTGTGGCCTTGACCACTGTTCTGTACAGCGTCGCTGCCTGGCTATTCACAGCAAGTCTACTGGGTATCCTTTGTGAAACAGACGGGGTGGCGCGTAAACATTTTCAATGGAACGCTCAACTATGCGATCGATTGAAGCGTGAAACCCGGTGGTTTATCCGCTGGTTGCTGCCCAGCCTCGCGCTGGCCGCGGTCCTGTACCGCCTGCACGGCACCGCACCACTAATGGGTCGCCTGGCGATGTTGGCCATTACCCTCTGGATTGCTATACATATTGCGCGTCCGCTTATCCGCGCAGTAAAGGCCAACGGCAGGGAAATACTGTCGAACTTCAACGGCCGCTTGCAACTCGCCCTGGCGCTGTTCTTTCTTGCCGCGTCTGTCGGGGTTGTGTTCGGCTTGCGCTTGTCAGTGATTTTCGTCATCAACACGGTCCTGGATACCCTCCAGGCCGGTATCGCGCTGGCAATCGCCTACAGTTTTTTGCTGCTTTGGTTGCAGCTTGCGCGCCGCCGCCTCCGCTTTGAGGAACTGCGAAAGGCGAGGGAGGCGCAATCAGAGCAGCTTCCTTCAGAGATGGGCGTCGTTGACGAAGACAAGGAAAACCTTGCCGAACTCGGCGAGGAAACCAGGGAGTTGCTGAATGCGGCGGCTATCGTTGTCGCCCTGTCGGTACTGTATTACCTGTGGGCGCCTATTCTGCCCGTGTTTGATGCGATGTCTGCGGTTACCCTGTGGACGTCCACCGTAATGGTGGAAGGACAAGCCACCGTCAGCCGTATAACCCTGGAAATCGTTGTTTTTATCGTCCTGATGCTAGGCATTACGGTATACGCTTCTCGCAAACTGCCGGCGCTGGTGGAACTGGTACTGCGCTACTATACAGACGTTTCTGCTGGCACGCGGTATACCGCCAGCACCCTGTTAAATTATGTCATTCTCGGCACCGGCATCCTGATTGCACTGTCCAGGCTCGGACTTGACTGGTCGAAGCTGCAATGGCTGGTGGCGGCGCTGGGTGTGGGTATCGGTTTCGGCTTGCAGGAAGTTGTAGCCAACTTCATCTGCGGGCTGATCATCCTGTTTGAACGACCGATCAGTGTGGGCGACATTATCACGGTGGGTGAACAGGATGGCGTGGTCACCAGGATCCGCATCCGGGCGACAACCATAAGGGACTGGGACAATAAGGAACTGCTGATACCCAACAAGGAAATCATCACTGGAAGACTGCTCAACTGGTCGCTCACAGATACCCGGCTTCGACTCACAGTGCCGGTGGGTGTCGCCTATGGCAGTGATGCCGCACTGGCGCTCAAGATTCTGGCTGAAACAGTTGCCGATGATGAGCGCGTCCTGGCAGACCCTGCGCCGTCTATTATCTTCAGCGACTTCGGCGAGAGTTCCCTGAACATGATCTGCCGCTTCTACATTGACAATGTCAATAACATGTGGCCCGTGAAGACAGCCCTGCGGTTGGAGATCTACCGACGTTTCGAAGAAGCCGGCATCGTCATCGCGTTCCCGCAGCGCGACGTGCACCTGGACAGCGAGAAGCCCTTGCGCATCTCTATCGACCCGGGGCCACAGCCTGCGGTGTAGCAGCGAACGAACCGCGCCATCAATGCCGCGTTTAACAAAAAGGTATCGGGATTTCCTTCCAGCAGCGCGTCTCGGTTTTCGCGGGCCAGTTGCCAGCCACAGGGCCTTACTTGATATTACACTGCTTCTTGATTTCGGCGATCTTCGCATCCAGCTTCTTGTTGTACTCGCCGGTACCGATTTCGAAGCTTTCTTTTTCGCTGCCCCCGAACAGGTGCGCTACAGCGCCTATGGGGATGATTGAGCCAGCACCGTCTTCAATTTCCTGTGATGTCCGCGCTTTTTCGTCGTTCAGGGTCTTGATGTCTGCCTGCGCTGTGCTGCAATCAACGGCTTTGTCGAGGTTTGCCTGGACTTCCTTTTGCGGGGCCGGAGCCTGGGATGCGCAGCCGACGAGCAGGGCAAGTGCAATAAGGCCTGGGGTTAAGTATTTCATCGGATATTTCCTTCTGTAGTTTGAGTCAGGAATAAATCGGGTATGACCTGGCTGGCGACAGCGGCCACGCGCGGTGATCAGTTAACCTTGACCACCTGGGGCGGCATCCAGGTGCCGTCCAGGATCGACAGG
>JASFOC010000206.1:0-5237 GCA_050116715.1 Gammaproteobacteria bacterium | reverse complement strand
TGGAACTCACCGCAAAGGGCGCCCTTGGCGAACAACTGCCCTCGCTTGAACAGCAACTGCCCAGCGACCAGTACCGGGTATACCGGGATGCAGTCACGGTGAAGAATGGTATCTCCCGGGACGGCGAACACCTGATTGGCAGTCGCAAGGAAACTTACACGCTGATTCCCCTGAAGGATGGCTGGGTTCGCCTGCCGCGGATCACTGTCGGCTGGTGGGATGTAGACAATGACAAGGCCATGCTTGCCGGACTGCCGGACCAGGCGGGTGAGAGCCTGGTGGCGGGAAATCAGCTGCTGGAATCCGTCGCCGGCAAGAGCGACATATTCTCGGGCTTTTTCTGGGCACCACTGCTCATAACGCTCGGCCTGATCGCCGGCTACTGGCTGGGCGTCTGGTCACGTACCCGCCCGTTGATCGATGCGGTCCGTACCCGGGTCGGTGCCACGTTGCGTGGCGTCTGGCAGTTTGGTCGTGCACAAACCGCTGCCATCTGGGACAAGGTCTCACCCGTCGTGTATATCAACAAGCTGCGCTACATGTTTGCACTGATGATGCCGCGGACGCTCAGGATGTGGATGTGTACCCGCTGTCTGGACCAGGAAGAAACCCCCGAGAACTGGTGCCTGGAGTTCAAACAGCGCATTTGCCAGCACCTGGAAATCACACCGCATACACCGTTGCCGGTAATTGCTGAAAAAATCATTGCCGCGAATCCCCAGGCTGAACCGGCGCGGATTCGTGCCCTGGTGCAGTCACTGGATGGTGCCATCTACGGTGGCAGGCCGCTGGACTTTGCTGTCTGGAAACATGACTTCAAGACCCAGCTGCGGCCGCGCCTGTCCCGTCGTCATCGCCTGCGCTCCCGCAGCAGCAGGGCTACTCTGCCTGCACTGAATCCGCATTCCGCCTGATTGCATTGCGGCACGGCACCGGATGCCGTGCCGCAGGGCCGGTTCAGTTTTGCTGCCGGGGACTGGAAACGGGTGCTGCAGCTATCGTCACAACCGGGCTTTCATCGATTCAGGCTTCATGCCAGTCTATTTCTGCTGTTTGCAGCCAGCGGGCTGCTGTTGCTGGCACATGTGGTCGTTGCCGACGTCGACCGGTCACTCTCCCGCTTCAATCGCCTTGCCGTTGCAATCAGCAAGGAACCGGAACCGGTGCGTGCCGAGTTTGCGCTGGCGGCCATCACTGAAATGGCCGCTGCACATACCACGGAGGCGGAACTCGCGCGCATTGATGCACGCAGCGGCAGCGACCGCCGGGACCTGCTGCGCTGGGCGGGTGCCGTGGACGCCTATGCCGCCGAGCTGACTGCAATCGGGGAGGCGCTCACGCCGGAGACCGTGGTCGGAATCAGTATCGGTGCCGACAGCAGCGTCTACCTGAATATAGCCGGCCGCCCCGTGCTGGTGGGTACCCCCAGTGCACGCAAGCAGGGTGAGTTCGAGCAGCGCATCATCGACCGCTTCTGTGCCAGTTTCCGCTGCGAGGATTTCGTCACTGCTGCTGATCTTGAGGTGGTTCGCAAGCAGGTACAGGGTCAGCCGCCCGGCTGGAGTTTCAGCCAGTATGCCGGGCCGGCTTGCAGCACCGCTGATGGACTCGAGTTGCAGTTCCAGACGATGCAGGACCTGCGGCGCAAGCGCGAGATCTGCACCCGGCTTGTCGCCGAGCTGAACCTGCTGCTTGCCGCCATTGACGCGGCGGTTGGCACCGGCACAAGGGTTGACTGGAACCAACTGGAAATCCGGGGAAGCCCGAATGCCGAACAGCAGCAGGTTGTATTGAACGGGCGCGGCGACACGCTGTTTTTAGCCGTTCCGGGCCTGACGGAGGTGCCGGATTTCCTGCGCCGGGCCCTGCCCTGGGTGGCTGCCCGGGTAAAAGGCGAGCGCTACCGCCTGGTCCTGCTGAATGCCGATACGCTGGTGGCGCCCCTGCTTTATCCCTAGCAGGTAAATTGCACCCGTCAGCCGCGGAGTCAGCCTTTCTTGATGGCCACGGAATCCACGGAACCAACACGGAGTGAAATAAGACCTGCTGTGGTTAAACAGGGCAGGGATGAAGGGTATAAAATCAAGAAGTAATCTGCCTGGCTAGATCCCCTCACCCTGATCCTTGTATGCCCGCCTTTTGGCTGCTCCCGATGATGGCAAAGGGGAATTTATGCTGCGGCAGTAATGGAGGTAACGCTTTCCGTGTTATTCCGTGGCTAACATCAAGCGGCAAAAGTGTTTGCTGCAAACCCGGGTCAGTCTTCCAGGTCGCGGTAGTTTTCCTGGCGGAATCCCGGCGTGCACACGCACAGGAACACCAGGTCCTCGTTGCCGGTATTGCTGATCTGCTGGGGGACTCCCGCCGGTATGTGGACCACGTCGAATGCCTGCACCGGTGTTGCCGCTGCGCTGCCGACTCTTACCTGGCCGCTGCCACTGATGATGACATAGCGTTCGGTCGTCCGCTCCAGGCAGTGCAGCCGGGTAGTGATGCCCGGTGCGACCCTGGCGCGTGCGATCGAGCAACCGCTATCAGCATCCGAGTTGCGCAGCTCGGTGATATGGCAGTCTTCCCCGCTAAGGTATTCAGTGGCGGGGTTGTAACGGTCGACGAAGGCCATGCGCTTTCCCCTGCGGTGACGCTAACCGCAATTGTGCATACCGCAAGGGGCGTGGTCCATGCGTGAACCAGCAGGCTGGTTTACACCAGTACCAGGTACTGGATAACCGATTTGGCAGCGAAACCGACAATACCCAGGCCAAGGGCAGCGAAGATCACGAAGCTGCCGAAGCGACCGGCATTCGACTCCTGCGCCAGGCGGAACATGATGTACACCATGTAGGCAATCAGCCCACCGATGCCAAGGAAAAGCGATATCGATTCGAATTGCTGTACGGTCATGGGGATCTCTGCTGCGGCTTTCAGGTGCGCATAATCTATCATTAAATCAGCAAATAATAAAATACTGGATATGAACTGCCGGCCAGCGTCAAGGCGCTTGAGCTGCTGCTGCGTCACTGGCATAAAGAGGCCTGTGAATGCGCGCTGGAAACAAGTATTGCCGGGGCTGGCTGCACTCGATGCGGCCAGTGCCTGCAGTTTTCTCGACCAGGCCCGTGAAGTCAGCCTGCCGGCACAGGCCACGGTGTTTCGCCAGGGGGATAGCTGCAGCCACTACCTGCTGGTGCTGGAAGGCCGGGTAAAGGTGCTGACCCGGGCACTGAACGGCCGCGAGATCGTGCTGTACCGGCTGGGTGCCGGGGATTCCTGTGTATTGACGACATCCTGCCTGTTCGGCAATACGCATTATCCTGCCGAGGGCGTTACCGAGTCGGCGGTCACCGCGCTGGCCATCCCGGCTGCCGCGTTCCAGCGCGGCCTGCAGGAGTCGGCTGCCTTCCGTGAGTTTGTGTTCCAGTCCTTCTCGGCCCACCTGGCCAGTGTCATCAGCCTGGTGGAGGAGGTCGCTTTCGGCCGTCTCGACAGCCGGCTTGCCAGGCATTTGCTGGCTCACTGTGATGCGGAGCAGCGGGTGAAGACCACTCACCAGGCACTGGCGACGGAACTGGGCAGCGCCCGGGAAGTCATCAGTCGTCTGCTCAAGGAACTGGAGCTGCAAGGCAGCGTGGAAATACAGCGCGGCAGCATTCGCATCCTCGACAGGGCAACGCTGGAGCGTCTGGTTGCAAGGTGACATTGTCACAGACAGGACTGCTGAATCCGCCTAGACTCTGCACACATCATCCATTCATTCAAGCGAGGGTAATGCCATGTGCAATGTAGGTGGGATTGACCGAATACTGCGCATCGTTGTCGGGCTGGCGCTGATCAGCCTGGTGTTTGTCGGTCCGCAGGTGGTCTGGGGCTGGATTGGCCTGGTGCCGCTGCTGACCGGGCTGTTCAAGTTCTGTCCGGTTTACAAGCTGTTCGGCTTCAACACCTGTCCAGCAAAGTAAGCGCGGACACGTTCCGGTTCTCGGTAAACGGGGGCTTTGGCCCCTGTTAGCCTTTCAGCCGGAACTGCATGCTGAAACTGACCTGCTGGTGCAGGTTGATTGACGCCGGGGGGGGCGGCAGCGGTAGCGCCGCCTGCACGGCATGCTGCGCCGCTTCGCGCAGCTGGCGGTTGGCGCCACTGACTTCCAGGGCACGAATACCGCCGTCCTGCAGCAGGTAGAACACCACGTGTACGTCACCTTCCTGGCCGCGGCGTCGTGCACTGCGGGGATAGAACTTGTGGCTGTCAATGTGCGCCAGCAGGCGCGCCAGGTAGGTTTCCTGTGCGGCGGCGGCGGCAGTTGTTTTCGGCTGCTGTTGCGTCACGGGTTCAGGGTTGCCGGCTGCAGCAGGCTCGACCGGCAGTGAAACCACGTTTTCCGGCTCGGGTGACGGCGGGGTGCGTTTCGGTTGTACGCGTGGCTGCGGTTGCGGAACCGGCCTGGGCGGCGGCGCGGGCTTCACGGGAGCGGGTGTTGCCTCGGGCTTCGCGGCGGGTACGGCTGTCGGCATAGCCGGACGCTGCGTAACCAGGCTGAGCTGTACGATCTGTGCGGGCGCGGTGTTTAACCCGTCCGGCGCAGGTGAAATCCAGTTGAAATACATTGCGGCCGTGGCATGCACCCCCAGGGAGATGCCGGCGGCAAGCAGGAAACAAATGCGATCACGCAGCTGCATGGTCCGCTACGGGAATCCGGCTGACACAGCCGCGCGGGAATTCCGGCCTAGAAGGTCGCATTCAACCGCACCCAGTATGCCCGTCCCGGCTCGTTGACCTGTATGGCAGTGGGGTTGAACGGGTCCATGTTGGCCGCATTGACATGGTAGGCATAGTTGCGGTCGAAGACGTTGTTGACGCCTGCAGCCACCGTGACATATTCCGCGGCTTCATAACCGCCGAACAGGTCCAGCGTGGCCCAGCCCGGCGTCTTGTCGGCATCCTGGCCGCTGTCGGTGAAGATGTCATCCTCGACGCGGTCCTGGCGTGCATCGGCGCGCAGCAGGGCGCCCAGGTTCCAGTCGGCGCGCGCGTATTCCAGGCTGACCGTGCCGCCCAGTGGCGGGATCTGGGCGATTGCGCGGTTGTCAGTGGTGTTTTCTGCGTGCACATAGGCGAGTGTGGCGCGGCTGGACCAGAAGCTGCCCCAGCGAATGCCGGCCTCCATTTCGAAGCCGTAGAACTCCGCATCGACGTTGCGGTAGATGGTGGCGTTGTCGTCCTGCAGGATGCCGCTCTG
>JASFOC010000205.1:0-5250 GCA_050116715.1 Gammaproteobacteria bacterium | reverse complement strand
TCCGAACAACCGTTACTGTTGCGGCAATGACATAGCGGAGGGTCCTGAAGGTGATGGCACCATCTGTGACGGCAACTTCTAGATACTGCCGCCACACTGGCCATGACCAGGCGAACAGGCACACTGCGCCAGATAGACCGATGGCCGGTTCCCAGGCCAGCAATGAACTGAAACCACGGGGGCTTAACCGCCCCCCCCTTTTCCAGGCAACCCGTGCCAGCAACTGGTCAAGACAGACTTGACGGGGTAAGCTTAACAAGCGTCAAGCATTCGACGCATCATGTCGCGAGACACAGCCAAAACGGAAACTGCGCATCGGCACGACCACAACAATAAGGAGTACAGGAAGATGTTCATGAAACTTTCAACCCTGATTCTTTTTACCTGCCTCGCGGCATCACCCCTGCAGGCCGACATGGTCCACATCATGGCCGACCGGGATGCGACCCTCATCGAGGACCCCGAGGGCGCCTGGGCCAACGGCATGGGTCCCGCCTTCTTTGCAGGTCGCAACAACCAGGCACAAGGTTCGATCCGCCGGGCAGTCATCCGCTTCGATGTGGCCGGCAACCTGCCGGAACGCGCCCTCATCGACCGCGTGTTTGTCAGCCTGTACCAGACCTCGAACAACAACGCGGCACCCACACTGATCAGCCTCCACCGGGTGCTGCAGGACTGGAGCGAAGGCAGCGCCTTCAGCTCCGGCGGCAGCGGCGCGCCCTCCGGTCCGGGAGATGTCACCTGGCTGCATACAAGTTATGACACGGAATACTGGGTACAGGCGGGCGGCCATTTCATCCCGCATGCCAGCGGCAGCGCGCGGGTCAGCGGACAGGGCTTCTATACCTGGCAGGACAGCGTCAACCTGGTGAATGACGTGCGGCTCTGGTCGCAGGCCCCGCAGCAGAATTTCGGCTGGCTGGTCATGGGCGACGAGGATACACCACAGTCAGCCAAGCGTTTTGCCAGCCGCGAAGGCACCGATGCGGATCAGCAACCGGTGTTGACGGTCGAGTACCACCTGCCGGGAGAGTAACAGGTAAACCGCCCGCCTGTGTCCACGGCACGGGCGGGCTTTTCGTGCATCGTTCCGGGATTCTACGCTGCGCCGCCCGGATCAATCTTCTTTGTCATGTTCGATAATGCGGAACCGCTCATCATGGCAGTGACTCTCCCCTGCCCGGTATGATTACCCCATGAGAATCTACAAACCGCTGCTCCTTTCCGGTCTTGTTATCGGCTGCGTGGTAACCGGCATCATGATTGAACGCCACGGCCTGTCGCAAACGGGTATCACCGCCGATACCCGGGAAGGCGAACATGCTCACGCGGAGCGTCACACACCCGCGCAGTACGTATGCCCCATGCACGCCGGGGTCGTCGAGCATGCCCCCGGCAGTTGCCCGGTCTGCGGCATGGACCTCGTCAAACGGGAACCTGACGCGATTACGGAGCCCCCCCCTGACCGTCTTCCCGAAGTGGTTGTCACATCTGAATTCATTCACAACTTCGGTGTGCGTACGGCAAAGGTGAGTCGCGGGCCAGTGTCACGCCGCATCACGGCAATTGGCCGTGTGTCCAGAATGCCGCAACCGCGGGTGACTGATGTGACCCCGGGCCTGCAGGGAAAACTGTTATCGGTCAGCGACAAGACAATCGGTGATAGCGTCGACAAGGGTGAACTGCTGTTTTCCATTGATGCCCCGGAGTGGCGGGGATTGCAGCAAGCCTATCTCGATGCCCTGGATGACAAGCAAGATCAGACACGGGCCACCCGATTGCAGCAGCGATTGCAATCGCTGGGCATGGATCCCGGCGCGCTGGCACGACTCGCCGAAAGCGGTCAGCCTGAACAGACCCTCGATATCCATGCCCCTGTCAGCGGGACCCTCATCAAGATGGCTGCCGGGAAAGGCGAGACCGTACAGGCAGGTACGAAGGTCATGACCCTCGGCGGGACAAACCGCATTCCCATCATCGTGTCACTGTTCGAGGGACAGGGCGCGTGGGTCGACCGGGGTCAGAAGATCGATGTCAGGATACCGACGATGCCAGGTGTCGAATTCGAGGGACAGGTGGACCGCACCGACAGGGAAATCAACTTCAGTACCCGGACCCTGCCGGTCTATGCGGGTTTCAGTACGGCCGACCCGAGAATCAGTTACGGCACGCTGGTTGAAGTGACCATCCATGCCGCCGATCGCGAAAATGTACTGCAGATTCCCCGCGATGCGCTCATCCGTACCGGTGAAGGCAGCCGAGTCATCCTGGCACTGGGTGACGGACGCTTTCAGCCCGTGACTGTCGTGCCGGGGCTGGAGAGCGGTGAAGTTGTCGAGATTATGTCGGGGCTCGAGGAGGACCAGGAAATCGTGGTCTCCGGGCAGTTCCTGATCGATTCGGAGAGCAGTCTGAAGGCCGATTTCCAGCGCATGGGTGACAACCGGCATGCGCCGTAGGAGCGGCCTCCCGGCCGCGACCGGGCTTGCATGCGATCTGCGCGGACTGCATCGCGCGCAGCCCCCGAGGAACGGGCATGACAAAACATTCCCGCAGTGCGGATTTGGCGTGGGGAACTGAACTGACGTGATCGCCGCCATTATCCGCTGGTCCGTGCAGAACCGTCTGCTGGTGCTGCTGCTGGCAACAATCCTCGCCGGCTGGGGACTGGTCTCCCTGCGGCAGATTCCGCTGGATGCCATTCCCGATCTCTCCGACGTGCAGGTGATTGTCAGAACCACCTATCCGGGCCAGGCACCCCAGGTCGTCGAGGACCAGGTCACCTATCCATTGTCCACGGCAATGCTGGCAGTCCCGGGCGCCACCACGGTACGCGGTTACTCGTTTTTCGGTGACTCCTTCATCTACGTCATCTTCGAGGATGGCACCGATATCTACTGGGCACGTTCCCGGGTGCTGGAGTACCTGAACCAGGTCACCGGCCAGTTGCCCGACGGCATTCAACCGGTCCTGGGACCGGATGCCACGGGGGTAGGCTGGGTCTATCAATATGCACTGCTGGACCGTTCCGGCAGGCATGATCTCTCCCAGCTCAGGAGCCTGCAGGACTGGTTCCTCAAATACGAACTGCAAACGGTTCCCGGGGTAGCGGAGGTGGCTACGGTCGGCGGCATGGTAAAGCAGTACCAGGTGGTGGTGGACCCGAACCTGCTGCGCACCTATTCGCTGCCGGTATCCGAGGTCAAGCGCGCCCTCCTCACCGCCAACCGGGAGACCGGCGGCTCCGTGATCGAGATGGGTGAGGCCGAGTACCTGGTACGCTCGCGCGGCTATATCCAGGGCGAGGAGGATCTGCGGCTGGTGTCACCACTGTCGACCGGCAAGACCGGTACCCGCACCACACTGGAGGTAATCGGTGAAGTGCGTACCGGTCCGCAGATGCGCCGCGGCATCGCGGAACTGGACGGTGAAGGGGAAGTCGTTGGCGGTATTGTCGTGATGCGTCACGGCGAGAATGCCCTGCAGACCATCGCGGCGGTGCGTAGCAAAATCGCGCAGTTGCGCAGCGCGCTACCCGAGGGGGTGGAGATCATCGAAACCTACGACCGCTCCGCCCTGATTGCACGCGCCGTCAATACGCTGGGGCATCGACTGGCCGAGGAATTCCTGGTGGTGGTGCTGGTCTGTGCGCTGTTCCTGTTTCACTTCCGTTCATCGCTGGTCATTCTGCTGAGCCTGCCGGTCGGCGTGCTTGCGGCATTCCTGGTGATGCAGGCACAGGGGATCAATGCCAACATCATGTCGCTGGGCGGCATTGCCATCGCCATCGGCGCCATGGTGGATGCGGCCATTGTGATGATCGAGAATGCCCACAAGCACCTGGAACATGCAGTCAAGGGCGACATCGGGCGGATCGATGCCATCAAGGATGCCGCCGTCGAGGTGGGGCCACCACTGTTCTTCTCCCTGCTGATCATTACCCTGAGCTTCCTGCCGGTGTTCACCCTGGAGGCGCAGGAGGGCCGCCTGTTTTCACCGCTGGCCTATACCAAGACCTGGGCCATGGCTGCCGCTGCGGGGCTGTCGATTACGCTGGTGCCGGCCCTGATGGCCTACCTTATCCGTGGGCGTATCAGGCAGGAACGCGACAACCCCCTCAACCGCTGGCTCATCGACAGTTACCTGCCGCTGATCAGGACTGCGTTCAAGCATCCCGGGGGGACGCTGGTCGCCATCCTGCTGCTGCTGGCCTCGAGCCTGTGGCCACTGGGGCAGCTGGGCTCCGAATTCATGCCGGAACTGGACGAAGGCGACCTGCTGTACATGCCGACCACCCTGCCGGGCATCTCGATCGGCAAGGCCCGTGAACTGCTGCAGCAGACTGACCGGCTGATACGCACCGTCCCCGAAGTCGAGCGGGTATTCGGCAAGGTGGGCCGTGCCGAGACCGCCACCGATCCCGCCCCGCTGACCATGATCGAAACCACCATCAAGCTGAAGCCGCGTGCGCAGTGGCGCCCCGGGATGACACTGGAAAAACTGAAAGCGGAACTCGATGAACGTGTGCAGGTGCCCAGCCTCAGCAACGCCTGGCTGATGCCGATCAAGACGCGCATCGACATGCAGTCCACCGGCATCAATACCCCGGCAGGCATCAAGATTGCCGGCCCTGACCTGCAGGTGATCGAGGCCATCGGCGAAGACATCGAGCGGGTACTGCAGGGGGTCGAGGGTACCCGCTCTGTCTATTCGGAACGCACTGCCAGCGCCCGCTACATCGATGTCGAGATCAACCGCCATGCACTGACCCGCTATTCCACCACGGTGGACGAGATCCAGGAGGTCATCAATACCGCCGTCGGCGGCAGCAATGTCATGTGGACTGTCGAGGGGCGGGAGCGTTATCCCGTGAACCTGCGCTATCCCCGTCATGTGCGTGACTCGGTGGATAAGCTGCGCGACCTGCCCATCGTCACCGCCAGCCAGGAGGAATTCCAGTTGCGGGATGTCGCCGAGGTCCGCGTGGTCGATGGACCGCCGGTGATCCGCAGCGAGGATGCACGCTTGCAAGGGCGGGTGTATATCACCATTGAGGACCTCGACCTGGGTTCCTACATTGCTGCAGCGCGGCAAGCGGTAGCGGAGCAGGTCACCCTGCCCGCGGGTTACACGCTGACGTGGGCAGGGCAATACGAATACCTGCAACGCGCCGGGCAGCGCATGGCCTGGATTGTCCCGCTCACACTGGCAATCATCCTGGTGCTGCTATACCTGAGCTTTCACAGCTTC
>JASFOC010000204.1:0-5266 GCA_050116715.1 Gammaproteobacteria bacterium | reverse complement strand
TCCGCGGCGATACCAACCGCGTGCTCAGCATAGTCGCTTACCTCAACACGGATTGGGCCGCCGCCGACGGCGGTGAACTGGTCCTGTACAGTGACATGACCGACCGCGACGGGCTGCGGGTCTCGCCCATCGCGGGCACCGTGGTCATATTTCTGAGCGAGGACTTCCCGCACGAGGTACTGCCCGCCCGCCGGGACCGGTACTCGATAGCCGGCTGGTACAGCATCAACCGAACAACCGCGGAGCGACCCGACCCACCGAGATAAACACAACGGGACAGCGACAGATGAAATGCAGCCGTTGAAAATGATATTTGTTAAGCGGCCCCAGGAAAATCGCCGCCTACTGTCTCATAAAACGCCAAGAAACCACGGTTCCCTGACTGCTTATTAGTTTCGATTCACAGCAGAACCGGATATCGGAAACAACCAAAAACGGCGACCGAAGTCGCCGTTTTTGTTGATACCACATGAACAGTCAGGAGGGTTTCCTGCGTCTCGCGACGCCGACAAGTCCAAGCAATCCTGAACCAAACAACCAGACTGCAGCCGGCACTGGTACCGGATTGACTTCAAAGAGCGTATTGAAAGTAACAGTATCACCCGCTGTAAGATCGAAACTCAGCAGTATCCCTATATCCGTCGTTACCCCGGCAGGATGCAAGAGGGGACCGTCACTTATGGGGCCAAATGCTAAACTGCACCCAGTGCCGGAACAGGTGCTATCACCACTTGTCAGAGACATAGCTGAAGAGCCATCAATCAGACCATCCCAGCTAATACCGGTGACGCCTGCACTCCCACTGCCATCGGTATCATCAAAGCTGTAACTGAAGCTACCGCTTTTCAAGGCTGGGCTGAAGGCAGGAGATACTGGTGCGTTGAGCGTCACATTGAATGTTTTCGTGCTGCTGGTCAGGTTCGTAAAAGTCAGCATCGCACCGATGAAAGGGTCTGCATCGGCATCTATATCCCACTCATAATCCCATATGGCGCTGGTTTGACTTCCCATGAAATTTAAAGAACTGCCATCAGGATTGTCTGAAACGGTTGACAGGCTGGTGTAGTTGAAATCCATGTGGGTCATGTCCACCACTTCAACTGAGCCGGTCAGGTCCAGGGAAAGGTGGCTGGCGATGGCCGATGCGCTGTGCATCAGAAATATCAGGCTCACACCCAATACGGCGTAAGCGCGTGAATGGCTCATTATTTTCTCCGTAACAATCTTAGATTTGTGGTTTGTTATATATTAGGCAAGTATTATTCCATATTTCAAAATGCCAAGCTAATACAAGCAGCTGACTTACAGGCTGCGTCATCAAGGCGTAGGAGTTATTGGAAATAATGTAAGGTATTCCTTACAGGATTATTGGAATTTTTACAAAATCACTTCGTTTTTAAGATAGCGGAGTGAACTGACAAACAGAAAGCCCGACATGCAGCAACCTTATCGGTTCGCAATCAGACCGCGATGAAGATAAATCGCCTTGTCCGGAATCCGTACCTCTCTGAAGTAGACCCCGAAGTGGAACGGGTGATGAGTGGAAATACTATGGGCGATTCCTGCAGGTCTGGCACGAATCGCAGAACTGACCGGTAGAGCGTATTCAGCCCAGAAACAAGCGCCACGTGATACCACAGCGGTGCAACGCACCGCCAGGTTATGGCTGGGCTTCAGCCGCGATGCACCCGGTCGGCCCCCAGCGTCCCCTGCAGGCGCTCCAGGTATTCAGGGCTGGATACCACCTGCAGCATTCTCTCGACTTCCCTGATGCGGGCCTCGAGTTCCCCGTCCAGAGCGGCGTCGCGGGGCGTGTTCTGCGCCAGCTGCTGCACCAGGTAGTAGCGGTGTTTGTGCCACAGCTGGACATCGCGCGCCTGCTTCAGTGCCAGGCGCTCGCGGTACCAGTCGGACTGCAGCAGATACTCCGCCGTGAACAGCGCGCGCACCTCGGGGGAGTTGATGCCATCACCCCGGTAATGACCGTCCGCCATGATATGCAGCAGCGCGGCCAGCGGCGGGCAGGCATCCTGGATCGATGCATCGCGAAAATATCCCTGTGCCACGCGCTTCTGGGCCGCACAGATGTTCTCCACGCCGTCGACAAACGTGGCCAGGTCCTGGCTTTCCGGACGCAGTATCGCCTCATCCAGCACCACGCCAGGATTGTCGAATACCTTGCCGAAACAGGCACGCACGAAGCGTTCGGTTATGCGGTAGCCCAGGCGGCTGGCGAAAACCGTCCTGCCCGCGTACTCGAAGTCCTCCATGCGCTCCAGCCAGCCCAGCCGGATCATGTGGCCCGGAGCGCGCTCCGCGACCGGCAGGCGGCACCATATCTCCGGGATCAGCAGGCTGATGTCGTGGTCGATGCGCCGCTGTTGCCCGATGTGGCCGGCCGCCGTTGTGAAGCCGTCGTAGCCGCAGAGGATAAACGCCACCAGTGCGCTGTTCAGGTCTGCCGTTGCCTGCAGCGAGTTGAACGGCCCCTTGGTGAGCGCGCCCTCGGAGCCCGCACCGGTGGTCGATGGCGACTTGCCGGTGAGGCTGCAGATGTAGTCCATGAACAGTTCCGGCAGTTCCTGGTAATGGATGGGGTTATACACAGCCAGCGTGCGCACGCCGCGCCCCGCATCTGCAGGATTGTTGCGGCGCCCGGAGAGCACGGCATTCACCGGAAAATACACCGGCTGGTCCGCGGCCAGACCACGCGCCAGCCGGGTTGCCGTCTCCGCCAGGTAACGCAGCCGCGGCTCGGCCAGATCCGGGCGCTGCTGCAGGTAGCGGACATTCAGACTGGGCTTGCCGTCGACGAGGCGCGGGTGCGCCGAGGATACGAAGTAATGCTCGCCATCCAGCTGCGCGGCAGCGCGGATCAGCTGCTGCATCGGCTCGCTGAATTCCGCGAAGTGGATAGCGTCAGCGACCAGCTCGCGTGCGTATTCGACCGACAACGGTTCGAAATTGGAAATGAAATTCTGCCGCATGGACAGGTCGGCTTCCGTCTGCTGATCCATGCCGCGGTTGACGGCATCGTCCGGACGCTGAAACAGGCGCGACTCGCAGTTGTGAACCATTTTTATGCAGGGATTGTCAGTGGCGGGATTCAGGCCCTGCACGTAGTGCACGGGTATCACGGTCGAGACGCTGATATCGTCCTCCATCTGCAGCTTTTCCGCGACCGCGAAGTCCTGGCGCAGCTTGAAGACGCGCCAGCTGCCGTCGCTCTCGAACCCGACCCGCAGGTAGCTGGCAACCAGCTTGCGGCCGCAATACTTGAGTTCATGGCCGGGATAGCCGTTGACACGGTCGACAGAGAAATGCCGTCGCCAGTCAGCGCCCCATTCCGGCTTGTGGAAGCGCTTGATCATAAACACCAGAGCCAGGATGTGCTGTGGAATCTGCGCCAGCCAGGCGTTGTAGGCATCGCTGTACTCGGTTTCCGAGGGCGTCAGCAACTTGATCACCGAACCCAGGCTGCGCCCCCGGCTCAGCAGCGGGCGGCCATCGCCTGTCCTGCCGCTGGCGTCGCGAAACCGCTGGCTGTAGTCGTGCCTGAATATCTCGTCGACCCGGTCCATGTCTGCGTCGAAATCACCGACGTAGACCGGGCCGGAGATCACCGCACCGGCAATGGACTTGGAAATCTCCGACTTGCCGCCACCCGAGACGGTGCTCGGCTTGTGACAGAACGTGCCTTCCGCGGCAGTTCCGATCAGGCGCCAGCTGGGTGCATGCGGATGCTTCTCCAGGTGCACCCGGTAACCGTTCGGATAGACGTAGGTTTTCCCTGCATGCAGCTTCAGTGACCGGGATGCGCCTGCCTGTTTCCAGCTGACCTGCTGCTCCAGCAGGTCGATGCGGGTGTCCTCCGGCACATAGAGGATGTCCGGGTAGTTCCTGTCTATCGCATAACCCGTGTCCTGCAGGTCCAGAATGGTTGCCTGCTGTTCGCAGACCTGCGCAAAGCTGTGACCCGCCATGGGGGCCAGGCTGCCCGGCTGGAAGCTCTCCCCCAGGTTCCAGGCGGGGAATGCCAGTGCCCCGCCGGCATGCTCCTCCTCGCAGCCGCCGAACAGGTTCGCCGAATAACTGATCTGCGACTTGATCTCCTTCTTGCTGTAGCCGAAATAGTTGTCCGCGATCAGCGTCACGATGACACCGCGGTGATCCCGGCACACCAGCTTGAACGGCTTGCCGTCGTTGTAGCGCGCCTCCGGGTCGCGCCAGCACATGCCATCCCTGCGCTGCCGCGCCGTGGCCGCAGCAAAATGCGGGAGACCGACTTCGGCTTTGCGCAACGCCGTCAGGTGCGGCGCGAGGATGATGCAGCCGCTGTGCCCGGTCCAGTGATCGATATCCAGGGCCGCGTCATTCTCCGGCAGGTGCGGGTCGCCGGCATTCCCGAAGATCGTTTCGATAAAATCCAGGTTGGCGACCAGCCCGCCGGGGGCAAATACGCGGATCTCCATGCTTTTTTCCGGCAGCACACCCGCCACTTCCGGTCGCACCGCGGGTCGCACCAGCAGTGACGTCCAGACCGCGGCGCCCTCCGGCTGCGCGGCCGTGACGGGCAGGCGCAGCAGGTCTTCCGGTGGATCCAGCGCCGCATCCAGCAGGCAGGCAAACACACTCGCCGGCACCTCGCACTTGTCGTCCGGCACCGGGTAGCCGCCGGCAGCGATGTGGAACACGCCGCTGGTGGTGCGCCGGTCATTCCGCGGGTTGTGCAGCACCCCTTGCAGCAGCCGGTAGGAATCGATATAGGGAGAATGGAAATCCGGTTTTTCCAGCGGCAGTGACAGGATGCGTGCCAGGCCAGGTTGATCGAGTATGAAGGTGGCCTGCGGCAGACTGACAGTCCGGTCGATGCCCAGTTCACTGAACCAGGCATTGAGAAATTCCTCGATGCGGCGATCGACCGGGCTGCGGTATTCCGCCAGCAGGCGCCGCTGCCGGGTATATTTTTTCAGCAGGCTCTCGGCAATTGCGAGGTAGCTGTCGTCGCTGCCCAGCCGGCATACCGGCTTGCCGAGCGATGCCAGCTGCAGGTTGATGTACTGCAGGTCCAGTGATGAAACAGCCGGGCGGTCAGTGCTTCTTCTGCCCGGGATTCCCGCGTTCACGCCAGCAGATGACATCAAAAACTTCAGGACGCCTGTGCGCCCTCCTCCTGTACGTTGAAGTAGGTTGCCGAGAGCTGCTCATGCAACTCGGTATGCACCTGCTGCAGTTCATCGATGAAGTCGTTGAGCCCCTCCTTGAG
>JASFOC010000203.1:0-5281 GCA_050116715.1 Gammaproteobacteria bacterium | reverse complement strand
GCCTTGAACGTGTGATGGCAGGTGGTGCACTCGGTAAAGCTCAGGTCGGCATGTTTCTGATGCATGAAAGTGACCACCCCGAGCTTGGTATCGAACTGGATGACTGCCTGGTCGGGTGCGATTTGCGGCTCCTCTGCCATAACCGCGCCGGTTGCAGCTGCAAATACAGCCAGCATCATCAGGATTACACGCATCGTTCTCTCCTTCGGGTTGTTGCCAGTTACCGGTATTTTTTACCATTTTATGCCTGCATTGTAATTGATGGGCATCAACGCGGACGGTTATAGCCGCCACCCGGGAGCGGGGTCGTGCGAAATCCTGCCCTCTGCGGGGACGGGTACGCTAGACTAGGCCAGATGGGAAAAACGCCGCAACGCAACTACTGCACTGACACCACCTGGCTGGGACGTGCCGACTGCCGGCATTGCAACATCCGGCACCTGATGATGTTCTCCGGGTTGCCGGCGCATGCCTTCGAGGACGTACTGAGCCCGATTGACAACATCTGCTATCCAGACGGATCCGTGTTGTTCGAGACAGGCAAGTGTGACAGGGGAATCTTCAGTATTCGCAGCGGCATTATCAAACTGCTGTCACTGAAAACAGACGGGACACAGCGCATCGTGCGCCTGCTCGGGCGCGGCGGCGTCATCGGTCTGGAACTGCTGGATGCGGGAGAATGCTACCGGCATACGGCAATCGCACTTACACCGGTGGATGTCTGCCAGATTCCACTGGAGACAATGCAGCGGCTGGATGCCAGCTACCCGCAACTCTGCCAGGAAATACGCGTGCGACTGCAGGACGATCTCGACCGGGTCGACCAGTGGTTCGTTACCCTGGGCAGCGGCCCTGCCCGCAAGCGGGTCGCGTGGCTGCTGCTGCTCATGGTCGAATACGCCAGCGACCCGCAGCAGGATATAGAACTGCTGGGACGCGAGGATATGGCAGCCATCATCGGAACAGCGGTAGAGACTGCCAGCCGCATCGTCGCGGAACTGAAACGCTGCGGCATACTGCGCAAGACCGGCACAAACCGCTACCGCTGTGATGTCGCGGCCCTCGAAGCGATCACCCGGGAAAGCTGAGCCTCACAGCCGCACGTGCAACCCGCTTTTCGCAAGGCACTCTTCCCGGTCGCTGCTTTTGTCCTGCTGCTGTGGCTGGTCGTGGCACTTGGCCTCGGCCTGCACCTGCCACTGATACAGCTCGGCATCTATCCCCGCACCGCGGCCGGCCTTGCCGGCATCCTGTTCGCTCCGCTGATTCACGGTTCCTGGAGTCACCTGATATCCAACAGCTTCGCGCTGCTGGTCCTCGGCACGGCGCTGCGCTATGGTTATCCCCGCGCCGCTGGACCGGTTATGATCCTGGTCTACCTGCTGTCGGGACTCGGCGTCTGGTGCCTGGGACGCGAGAGTTACCATATCGGGGCCAGCGGCCTGACCCACGGTATGATGTTTTTCATCTTCACCACCGGCATCCTGCGCCGCGACCGGCTCTCCATTGCCCTGTCACTGATCGCGTTTTTCCTCTACGGCGGCATGGTCTGGAGCATCTTCCCGCAGGCGCCTGACATCTCCTTCGAAAGCCACTTCTTCGGGGCGGCCAGCGGCGTGCTCGCCGCCTTCCTGTTCCGCCGGCTGGACCCGCCACCCCCGGAAAAACATTATGACTGGGAAGACGCAACAGCGCACGATGTGGAAATGCAGCCAGATAACGATCCGGTCAAGGAATCTTGCGATCGCGGGGAATCCTGACACATCGGGCCCGCAATTTTTTCCACGCAGAACCCGGCAATTTTTCCATGTGTTTGATATCCATCAACACGCTTTGGCTGGCATTGGCGGATAATACTTTTATGGGGATTTAAGAAATAACAAGGCAAAAAAAACATTTTCTCAAAGAGATGCTCGACAACCGGAGAGATGGAGATGAACATTCAATCCCAGACATTTTTCAAATGCACGGCGACCACCCTGGCCGTGATGCTGGCCACGCTGTTTGGCCTGGCCGCATGCAGCAGCGGCGGCGGTGGTGGCAGTTCCAGCCTGTGCGATGTACCCACGGAAGCCTCCCTGACCAGTGCCGACCGCATCGGCGGCGCCACCACGTCCACGATGCTGTTCACCCAGACGGTGGTCGTGAACGAGGAACCGCAGGAGCAGGAATGGACCCTGTACAACGTCGCGAACGAGCTCAGGGCACGGCCCGTGAGTACCAACCCCGACGATCCCTACTACGCCATCGAGGTAGCCGGCTACATCCACGACATTGACATCGTGACCTACCCCGAGGGTGAAGGTGGCGTGCGCTATGCCCTGCTGGCCATGGGTAGCGAGGGTATCGCGGTCGTCAACCTGGCGGACCCGACCCTCATGACATTGGTAAGCAGCGTCGGTGTCAACTACGAACAGACGGGGCTCACCTGGGCCGATGGCGGCGGCAATATCGTGCCAGACAACGTGATCGCCAGCGACCGCGCCCCGATCAGCGCGCTGGCCGTCTATGACAGCCAGCCTGGTTCTGTCGAAGACCCCCTGCAGCTGATCATCGCTGACGAGGGCTACGGCCTGCACAAGACCCTGCTGTCCAACCTGCTGGCAGGCCCCGTCCTGGATGCTGACCAGCAGACCCTGCTGATTGATTCCGAAGTCTATACCCTGCAGTTCGCGGGCGAGAACCCCTGGGGTGGCCCGCAGAGTCTGACCCTGTATGGAGAGGCACCTAACCAGCGGCTGTTCGTGGCCATGGGCTACCTGGGCCTGGGCATCTTCGACCCGGATACCCTGGAGCAGGTCGGTGGCTACAACCTGTATACCGATGCCAGCGTCGAGGAAGACTGGTTCATTGGAATGGATGTGAGCGACGTGGTACAGAATTCCTCGCTGCCAGAGTCAGGGTGTGACGTTGTGGTTGCCGGAGAAGATGCCGGTTACCTCGACCCTGACACCGGCATGCCGAACTTCCGCCAGGTCTGCTTCGAGATCCGCGAGGTGTGGAAAGGCGATTTCGATTGCTCGGCATACCCGTATGACTGGTGCACCCCCTGGGCGGCGTTCGACCGCTATGGCAAGGACTACTACAAGGCACGCACGGTCGATGTCGCGACCTTCACCCCCAACGGCGGCGGGGAACCCACGACCATCGCCTATATTGCCTACGGGCTGGGCGGCCTGGTCGCGGTCGACGTGACCGGCTACGACACGGCGACACCGCCGGGCGGGGGCAGTTTCCTCACGGCCAGCTACGAGGGCTATGCCCCGGCAGTGCCGGCCAAGGGAACTGATACCCCGACCGGCACCTCGGCCAACAGCCTGTTCCCGCACTTCGGCTCCGGCATGCTGGTGGAGGCCGGTGTCATTGACGTAAAGGTCAGTCTCAATGCGGATGCGTCCAGCGGCGAGGTCTACTACTCGGATCATTTCGCCGGCCTGGTGGTGCTGGAAAATGCCCAGAACCCTGCGGCCTGGAGGGACCCCACCTGCAACCCGACCTGCAACAACAACGTCCTGCCGGATGGTGAAGATCCCGACGGGGTGGGTGATCACTGGCCGGACTACGAGTTCGTGACTTCCTACGACATCGGAATTATCGCAGAAGACGAAGACCCGCCGGACTGGATGGTCGACGATGAGGGGCCAGACCTGCTGGTGACCGGCGAGGTCGGCGGGCACGGCAATGCCCTGGCGCTGACTGAAACGATAAACCCCGTCAACGAAGACGCAGACGAGGCCGAGGTCGACGTGCTGCTCGCAGCAGGTGCGGGCGGCATGAATTTCGTGGATATCCGTAACCTGATTCCTGGCGATATCGAGGATGCGGTTAACTCCTATACCACCCCGGTATCCCTGGCGACCACGGACGAGGTCGGTGCCGATGTCGACGGTCTGCCGCAACAGGCCATCTCCGTCGGCCATACCGAAGGTGTCGACGCCTGGCGGCAGTACCTGTTCGTAGCCGATGGGCCGCACGGCATGTCCGCATGGAAGATCGCCGACGCGAACTGCAGCCCGATCCCGAGCGCTGACGTGCACCTGGTCGCCAACACCCTGCAGGACGAATACCCGGTCGAAAATACGGAGACTTTACTCGTATATCCGACCCCGCATGCCTATGACGTGGTGCTGGATATCGATAAGCAGAGTGCGCTGGTGCTGTCACAGAGCCTCGGCCTGCGGCGGCTGACTGTCACCGATGTGCAGCAGGGACTGGGTGAACCGGGCTCACCGCTGCTGCTGCAACCGGCCTACCCCGATGACATCTTCGAGCACAACGTCGATGCCGGCAACGTGGTCGATTACATGAGCCGGCAGGACCATGCCTATGACGTGGTCGTGCGGGACAACCTCGCCTTCGTGAGCGATGGCAGCAACGGGCTGACGGTCTACGACCTGGATGTCGTGCCGGATTACGTGACCCCCACCGGTGATCACGTCGTCAGCAACCTCGGCGCAGAAACGGGCAATCCGTTGCTGGGACGTGCTACGGCGGCAGAACTCTGGACCGATCCCAACACGGGCACTGAATATGCCTTAGTGGCCGCCGGGCATGCCGGCATCGCGGTGGTCGACATCAGCGATGTCGGGAACATGGTGTTGGTGAAGCGCTTCGAGCCCCAAAAACCGGGTGACGAGGACCCGGAACAATTTGGCAAGGCCGACGGTCGCAGCGTGGACGTCAAGGTGGTGGGTGATTACGCCTACTTCACCTACGACAGCTTCGGTATGGTGGCCTACCGCATCGATGACCCGGATCCGGCCGTGTACGACCTGATCTCTCCGCTGCCGGAAGGCATCGATCCCACCGATGTCTGGAAGCCCGGCGGTTCCGGCTACGATTACCGTCCGGCGGCAGTCGCCCGCTTCAAGTTACAGGACGAAACCCTCGGCGGCTGGCCCGAACTGGCCGGCTGGAGCGGCGGTGCGCTGGGTATGGATACCCTCAATGCCGGTGGCAGGCAGCTGTTCTATGTCGCTTACGGTGACGCCGGTGTCATCAAGATCAACTGGACGAACCCGGCGGCTCCAGTGCTCCTGCAACACGTCAACACGGTCGGCGATGCGCTGGATGTCACAGTGGTGAACGGCCGCACCTACGCAGCCGACAGCGGGGGCGGCATTGCGCTGATCCAGTAACCTGTCGCCGGCAGGCGGCACGGGTAATCCGCCAGGGCGGCGGCCGCAAGGCCGCCGCCTTTCTTTTTTTCTCAGTGGTCTCGGCGATCCACAGTCGCCACTACGCGCTGCTGCTCAGCGAGAATACTGTTGGCAAGGTGTTT
>JASFOC010000202.1:0-5289 GCA_050116715.1 Gammaproteobacteria bacterium | reverse complement strand
CATCGAAAAGGTGTTTGATGATATTCCCGTCGGCACACCTGTCCGGATCGTCAACCAGCCAATCAAACTGGGTTGGCTGGCCGATTCGCTGTTTATCGAATTACACCCCCCGCTCGAGGAAGATGAGGCGCAATACCAGGATTACATGCAAAGCGTACTCAACAGCATCGCGGACTTTCTTGCTGCTGACGCAGACACGCCGGGCATTAACAGCAGTCGCAGAATCAACCTGAGCGGCCGTGCCCTGCGTCAGGCAGTCAAGGAAAGAAGCGGCATCCCGATCATGATTACGCGCCAACCGTAATGCAAGTTCCCAGAAATGACAAAGCCCCCGAAGGGGCTTTGTACTTTCCTGGTTACATCCAGGCTGAGACAGACTTACTTGTGCATTGCCTTCTTGAACATGCGGTCAATCTTGGTTTCTGTCTCTTCAGACATAGCCTTGGCCTCATTGGCCGTAGCATTGGCCTGTGCTGCCAACGCCTTGGCTTCAGCGGCCTCGGCCCTGGCGGCGCTGGCTTCAGCGCTGGCGGCACTGACATCCGCCTTCAGGGCATCCAGGTCACCGGTTGTGGCACAACCTGACAGCCCAACATAGGCAGCCGCGAGAGAAACCACGGCAAGTTTACGAATTCGATGTGTCATTCCAATCATTCCTGTCTCCTGGGTGCATGAGCAGTACCTGCTCGTTTTTTACAGCCGCCGGAATTCTGACGCATGGCTGATCAGCATCCTTTCCCTTGCGACGTGGCTGCAATCCTACCTGATAACTTGCACAAGATGAACAATTGTTAGTGTACCCGCCTTCCCCGCAGGTCTAACGAATTTCGACAGGGGTCCCGACCTTCGCCCATTCGGCCAGGATGTCGATCTGTGCGTTGGTGAGCGCTATGCAGCCATTGGTCCAGTTATACTCACGGTGGACTGCCAGGTCGCCGCTTCCCAGCCCATGAATGCCGATTAACCCACCCAGTGGCGTATTTTGCGGGGGCGTCCTGCCCGCCTGTACGGCACGCCGGATCTGCTGCCACTGTGCCTCGTCAATCCGCCCGTCCACAAGCGCCCGGTCAGCCGCATCCATGTCCGGGTAAGTCAGGCCCAGGAAGCGGTGATAGCGGGTCTGCTCCCCTACCCAGCCAATTCGGAAATTACCCAGCGGCGTTTTGTTGTCCCCGCGCATCTTGAAATAGGTCTTGCCAAAACGACCGATTGCGATTCCATTGAATGTGGCAATGACACGGTCTCCCTCCAGAACCTGCAAGGTTCGCGCGTCGGTATCTATATAGATGTGCACGCCAGCGGCCGCAGCTTCGAAGGCGACCGGCAGCAGAGCAAGCAATGCTGCAAGGATGCAGCCGTATACGAGCGGGCGTTGTTTTAACATGCGAATGCACACTACCATAAGATGTCATTTTTCGCGTGGTCATTTTAGCGGTGGAAACCGGCTTCGGTCATCGGCACCAGACACAGGGAAGCACCATGTATGCATCTGAATTCCAGCTCGACGACTCCATCGTGTACCTGAATCACGCGGCCGTATCGCCCTGGCCAACACGGACAGCGGATGCCGTCAGGACCTTCGCCGCGGAGAACGCTGTCTGGGGTTCCAGGCATTACCCTGCGTGGATGAGAACCGAGACCCGCCTCAGGCAACAGCTGCAAGCCCTGATTAATGCGCGCAGTGCGGATGAGATCGCCCTCTTAAAAAACACCTCCGAGGCATTGTCCGTCGTTGCCTACGGACTATCCTGGCAGGCGGGTGACAAGGTTGTCATCAGCAGCCAGGAATTTCCGTCCAATCGCATCGTTTGGGAATCCCTTTCGAAATACGGCGTAAGGACCGAGGCGGTGGACCTGTTACAGGGAGACACGCCCGAGGCGGCATTGATCGGCAGTCTTGACCACAATACCCGGCTGCTCTCGGTCAGCTCCGTGCAGTACAGTACCGGCCTGCGACTTGATCTGGACCTGCTCGGCAGTGCCTGCCGCGAGCGCGGGATCCTGTTTTGCGTGGATGCCATCCAGAGTATCGGTGCACTCGCATTCGACGTGCAGTCCTGCCAGGCGGACTTCGTCATGGCCGACGGCCACAAGTGGATGACGGGACCGGAAGGCATCGCCCTGTTCTACTGTCGTGCCGAGAGTATGGAACTGCTGGACCTGAAGCAGTATGGCTGGCACATGATCGAGGACCCGACGGACTATAGCCGCAGCACCTGGGAGGTGGCGCACAGTGCACGCCGTTTCGAATGCGGCAGCCCCAACATGACCGGCATCCACGCACTGCACGCCAGTCTGGAACTGCTGCTCGAAGCAGGCATGGCGATGATCCAGCAACAGGTCCTGGAAAACACCCGTTTCATGCTCGACTTTTTCAACCGCCATGCCGACCGCTATACCCTGCTCACGCCGCAGGCAACGGAGCAGCACGCGGGTATCGTGACATTCCGGCCGTTGCAGGAGACACCGGAGGTGCTATATGAAATGCTGACAGCCGAAAATATTGCCTGTGCGCTGCGCGGCGGTGGAATCCGGTTCTCGCCGCATTTCTATACACCGAGGAAGAAACTCTGCAGTGCGCTTATGCTCCTCGAGCGCTAACGACCATGGCGCCGAAATGACCAACCGGGACCTGCAACACTCATTTTACCGGTTGCAAGCCGATAATAGCGGAAACAGGCAGACACCATGACAAGTCGATCAGCAATGCAACTCGACATTTTTCCGCCTGTCGAACGAACAAGTACTTTCAGAAATACCGGAAAGACATTGCGGTTCCCCAAACAGGGCAAGGAGCCTGGCGTATGAACTGGATAATCGAGCTGATTGTTGCATTCACTGCCATCGGTTTCATGCTGGCGCGGCAGGCACCACGCCAGCTATGGGCGGGGATAACCGGCGCCGGTCTGCTCTGGTGGAGCCTGGTTCATGCACCGGCAACCTGGCTCCTTGTGCTGGCATGGTCAGTGTTCATCCCGGTTGCCGCTGTGCTGTTGCTGTCACCCCTGCGCCGCCAGCTGCTGATCGCCCCCCTGCTTGCCCTGTACCGTAAAGTTTTACCGGAGATGTCGGGCACCGAGCGCGAGTCGCTGGAAGCCGGCACGGTCTGGTGGGAAGCCGAACTCTTCAGCGGCCATCCAGACTGGCACAAGCTGCTGGCCTATCCTGCACCGGCACTCACACCGCAGGAACAGGCTTTCATCGAGGGTCCCGTCGACAAACTCTGCAGCATGGTCAACGACTGGGAAATCACGCAGGAACTGCACGACCTGCCGCAGCAGGTATGGGACTACCTGAAACAGCAGGGCTTCTTCGGCATGATCATACCGAGGAAATACGGTGGCCTGGAGTTTTCCGCCAATGCACATTCCGCCGTCGTCATGAAGGTGGCCAGTCGCAGTATATCCGCCGCGGTCACAGTCATGGTCCCCAACTCACTGGGCCCTGCCAAGCTGCTGCTGACCTATGGTACCGAGGCACAGAAGGCGCACTACCTGCCGCGCCTCGCGAAGGGCATCGATATCCCCTGCTTCGCCCTGACCGGCCCGGAGGCAGGCAGTGATGCCGCCGCCATGCCGGATACCGGCGTGGTCTGCCACCAGACATACAACGGTGAGGCTGACGTGCTGGGAATCCGGCTTAACTGGGAAAAGCGCTACATCACGCTGGGCCCGGTGGCGACGCTGCTCGGACTGGCCTTCCATCTACATGACCCGGAACACCTGCTGGGTGAAACGGAAGACATCGGCATCACCCTGGCGTTGATACCCACCGATACCCCCGGTGTCGAAATCGGCAACCGGCACTACCCGATGAGTCAGGCCTTCATGAACGGCCCCAACCGAGGCAACAACGTTTTTATCCCGATGGACTGGGTAATCGGCGGACGTGATTACGTCGGCCAGGGCTGGCGCATGCTGATGAACTGTCTCTCTGACGGCCGCGCCATCTCCCTCCCGGCATTGAGTACGGCATCGGGAAAACTGGTCAGTCGCAGCGTCGGTGCCTATGCCGGTGTGCGCAAACAGTTCAAGGTTCCCATCGGCAAGTTCGAGGGTATCAGCGAAGTCCTTGCACGCATTGCCGGCAGCACCTACATCATGAATGCTACCCGGGGGTTCACAACGGCCGCAATTGACAGCGGCGAAGATCCCGCCGTCGCGTCTGCCATCGTCAAGTATCACATGACGGAGCGCATGCGCGCCGTGGTCAACGATGGCATGGACATCCTCGCAGGGCGTGGTATCAGCATGGGACCCGACAACTTCCTCGGGCGGGCCTACCAGGCACTGCCCATCGGCATCACTGTCGAGGGTGCCAACATTCTCACCCGCAACCTGATTATCTTCGGCCAGGGTGCAATCCGCTGTCATCCCTGGCTATACAAGGAAATGCGCGCCGTGGCATCCGGTGACGTCACGGCCTTCGACAAGGCGCTCCGCGGTCATGTCAGCCTGGTCATGAGCAACCTGTCGCGCGGCCTGTTTCATGCGCTGACCGGCGGACGCTTGCTGCACGCACCACAACACGGCGTGCAGGGCTGTTTCTACCGGCAGTTTGCACGCATGTGCCTGGCCTTTGCCGTCACCACTGAGATGAGCCTGATTTCACTGGGTGGCACACTGAAACGCAGGGAGTCTATTTCCGGTCGTCTGGGCGACGTACTCAGCCTGCTTTACCAGGGCAGCGCCGTACTCAAGCATCACTATGACAATGGCTCACCCGACAACGAACTGCCCCTGCTCGAGTGGGCCTGCAGGGACCTGTTGTACAACATCCAGCTGCGCCTGCATGAAGTCCTGGACAACCTCCCCAACCGGGTCGTTGCACACACAACCCGCCTGCTCACCTTCCCGCTTGGCAAGCCGTACAGGCGACCCACGGACGAACTTGGCGGGCAACTGGCCGAGTCCCTGCTGAGGCCCGGTGCGTTGCGTGACCGGCTTACTGAAGGTGTGTATATTCCCGTCAATAACAGCGAGCCTGTCGCGCGACTCGACGATGCGCTCATAAAGACTGTCGCGGCTGAACCCGCCTTGCGAAAACTGCGCGCCGCCGTCAAGGCCGGCACCCTGCCCCCGGGCGACCCGGAAGCGCATGTCGACGCCGGGCTGGCGGCCGGCATTGTGACGGAACCGGAAGCGGCTGGCATCAAGACGGCGATCATGGCACGCAAGGCTGTCATACAGGTGGATGAATTCCCCCCTGAATACTTCACCACAGGCAAGGAGAGCAGCGCATGGGAGAACAGCAAAGCGGAGGATGGGGTGGCCGGCGGATCTTTATAAT
>JASFOC010000201.1:0-5314 GCA_050116715.1 Gammaproteobacteria bacterium | reverse complement strand
AGTGTCTGACGGCAAGCGAGCGACCCAGGGTCGGGTTGACCACACCTTCCCAGACGGTTTCCATGCAGGAGACAAAAATGGCACCCACCAGGACCATTGCCATGGGCCCGGCAGCCGTATCGAATATGGCGCACAGGCGCTCGTTACGGGTAAACAGGTCGGGAATCGCACGTGTGGTATGTGGTGCCACGCTGAACAACCGTCCGGGTACATAGCAGGTCTCGCGCAGCCGCGCGGCAACCGGCATGTGAATACGGTGATAGTCACGGGGAGAGAGATACACCGTGATGAACTTGCCGTTGCGAAAGGGACTGGCGCGCTTTGCATCCCCGCCGAGCAGCGTCAGCAGCGAGTATTCGCGCCCCTTGGCCTGAAGCAGGCTGCCGTCCCTGATGTCCCCCAGTTCACTGATGCGGCCGTCAACCGGGCAGGCGATGGCCCGTTCGTCCTGCGGCATTTTCCGTACACCTGGACGCAGTGCGCGGGTGAAGAAACTGTTGAAGTCGGGAAAATCCTCGGGACGCCGGATCTGTGCCTCAGACAGGTCGACCCTGAAATGCCTCACGAAAAGGCGAATCATCAGATTTTTCCACCAGCCGGTTCGCCAGCGTGTGGCCCTGCGGACAATCCGGGAGAGCCGCTGGTGCGGCAGCAGGGCAAGCGGCCATGATTTCAGCCGGTCCAGCAGGCTGTCGGGTGTGGTCGGCATGCTGGCCCGGGCTAGTGCTGGTGATGGACGTGTTCTGCATCCGTACTGCGCAGAACCGGTACCGCCAGCGTTATGCAAATATCATCACTGCGGTGCAGAACCAGTGTGACCGTGTCACCCTGCTGCAGGGGGCGGACCGGATCGAACAGCATCAGGTGCAGGCCGCCAGGCGCCAGCGTTATGCTGCCGCCAGCCGGTATGGTCAGTTCAGGCACCGGCAACATGCGCGCCATACCGTTCTCGACAACGGTCCTGTGCAGCTCGGCCGCTTCAAAGTCAGGACTGGTTATACCCGTGACGGTGAGCTCGCTGTCGGTCAGGTTGATGATCTGCATATATGCCGCCAGCACCCGGGAGGTGGGTGGCGCTTCCCGGACCCAGCCATCGGTAATATCCATAGTCGGGGCTGCCAGGGTGCTGCCCGCGATGCACAGAAACAGCCATCCGTACAACAAGGTTGCAATCAGTTTCACTGGTAGTCATCCCGTATATTGAGGAAATCGGAGACGATCTTTTCCGCGCTCAGGGGAGGCATAAACACGGCGTGGTATTTCCCGTCGGGATCCATCAGGAAAACACCGGCACTATGGTCCACCAGGTAGCTGTCGGGGCCATCACCACTGGCCACGCGCATGGCGAGGACGCCGAGTTGTTTGGTCAGGCCCTCGATAGCCTCGGGCGTGCCGGTGACGCCGATGAAGTCGCTGTTGAAATAGCTGACGAACCGGGCCAGGTGCTCGGGGGTATCGCGTTCCGGGTCTACGGTAATGAAGACAAAGCGGACATCGCTTGCGTCGCTGCCCAGTTGTTGCGCCACGCTGTTCAGCACCGACAGCGTGGTCGGACAGACGTCCGGACAGTGCGTATAGCCGAAAAACAGGAACGACCAGCCCCCCTGCAGCGAGGTATTCGTGAAAGGCTCACCGTGTTGGTCGACAAGTTCGAAGGCGCTGATGTCACGCGCCTCCGGGAAGCGGGTCGCTGCCAGTTCGTCAACATGGCCCGCGTGCTCACGTAATTGCAGGGCTGACCAGGTACCGGCAAGCAGGGCAAAAACCGCTATAATGCCGCCGATGAGGAAGCGTTTACGGGAAGCTTGTCGGGTCGTGGTCTGCATGGGCGCTGATTATTCCACACTGCAGGGTTCGATACACCCGTTGGCGTTAATTAACCTGCAGGTTGAAGGGAAATTCGCTTGATGACTGGTGGCATAACAGCCAGAAAATTGATCCACGAGGGCGCGACACTGTTTACCCGCAAGGGGTTAACGTTCGCGCATGGCACCGACAACGCAGAGGACGAAGCCGCCGCACTGGTGCTGCATACCCTCGGTATCGGTTACGACCAGCCGGACAGTGTGCTCGACCAGCCACTGAGCGACGCGCAATGCGCCAGTGTCAGGTCGCTGCTGGAAGTACGTGCCAATACCCGCAAGCCGGCAGCCTACCTGATTAACGAGGCCTGGTTTGCCGGCTTGCCTTTTTACGTCGACGAACGTGTCCTGGTGCCCCGCTCACCCATCGCGGAATTGGTCGAAGCCGGGTTTTATCCCTGGACAGACCCGCAGCGCGTAACCAGGGTCCTGGATCTTTGTACCGGCAGCGGCTGCATCGCTATCGCAGTAGCGCTGGCCTTTCCGGAAGCGGTCATCGATGCTGCCGACATCTCCAGCGACGCCCTCGCTGTGGCACGGATCAACATCCAGCGACACGGGGTCGAGCAACAGGTCAACCCGGTTGCTTCTGATGTCTTTTCCGGGCTTGCGGGACAGGTCTATGATGTCATCGTCAGCAATCCACCCTACGTACCGGTAGAGGAGATGGAACACCTGGCTGCTGAGTTCCTCCATGAACCTGAACTGGGGCTTGCAGCGGGGTTTGACGGCATGGATATCGTCGTGCGTATCCTCCTGGAGGCCAAGCAATACCTGACTGATAACGGCATCCTCGTGGTCGAAGTGGGCCATTACCGGGATATCCTCTCGGACCTGTTCCCGGAGGTTCCGTTTATGTGGCTGGATTTTGAGTATGGCGGCGAGGGCGTGTTTCTGCTGGATGCCGGGCAGCTGGATGCCTGCCAGGAAAGTTTCAGCCAGGCTGCCCGCAAGCGGTTACAATCGCCCGCTGCAGCAGGAGAGGTATGAAATTATGAGCACCAGAGCCAAAACGGCGGCGGAATATGCCGGCCTTGTTGACCAGGCGATCGACGAGCTGGAAGATATTATCGAGGCAGCCAACTTTGACATCGACGAAGTGGATAGTAACCTGGGATACGTCCATGCACTGCTCAGGGAGATGCGTGCCATGCGCGCGTCCATGACAGATGGTAGCTATCAGTTTGGCCGGCGGGATCTTCCCTGGATGCGCATCGTCAAGCAGCATACCGATCAGGATCTGCCGTGTATTCGTTTGTTCTACCTGATCAACCAGACCCATCTTGAGGGGCTGGACATCGACAGCGCCTGACCTGCAGCTTCAGGCAATCATTACCTGGCGCAGGCTGCTGATCAACATTTCGGTCGGTAGATCAGGCCGGGCTTGATAAGCAGTTCGTCCTTGTTCAACTGATCAAGCGGGAATTCCCCGTCGACGTTGACCGCGATCCGGTCGAAGACATAGGTACCGTGTCGGGATTCGATTGTCTGGTAGATGGGTTGACCCAGGTAGTTTCCGACCGGTGAGGTGCGGTGTGCGTGCGATTGTGCCACGGTGATCTCCTTGTGTTCCTGAGGATGCCAAACGCACTTTGCGTATCGGTTGGTACATACTGATCTTTAATGCAAAAGGGGCGACGCTGCGGGCAGGAGTCGCTACAATGGGCCGATGTCAGGAAACAGCTTTGGAAAAATCTTCACGGTAACCGGTTTCGGTGAAAGTCATGGCCCGGCGCTGGGTTGTGTCGTCGATGGTTGCCCGCCGGGTCTCGAACTCAGCGAGGCTGACCTGCAGTATGACCTGGATCGGCGCAAGCCCGGAAAATCCCGGCATACCACGCAACGCCGGGAAGCCGATGCAGTCGAGATCCTGTCCGGTGTTTTTGAAGGAAAGACCACCGGTTCACCTATCGGCCTGCTGATCCGTAATACCGATCAACGCTCCCGGGACTACTCGAAAATCATGGACCGTTTTCGCCCCGGGCATGCGGACTATACCTACCAGCAGAAATACGGCCTGCGTGACTATCGCGGCGGCGGCCGGTCCTCGGCGCGTGAGACCGCCATGCGGGTTGCAGCCGGCGCCATTGCAAAAAAATACCTCAAGCAAGCCTGTGGTATCGAAATCCGCGGTTACCTTGCCCAGCTCGGCCCGATCAGGCTGGAGCTGAAAGACTGGCGCGCCGTGGAAGAAAATGCCTTTTTTTCACCGGACCCGGCGCGGGTCATGGAACTGGAAACCTACATGGACGCGCTGCGCAAGGAAGGCAACTCCGTTGGTGCGCGCATCAATGTGGTTGCAACAGGCGTCCCTCCCGGACTGGGTGAACCGATTTTTGACCGCCTGGACGCCGAGATCGCGCACGCCCTGATGAGCATCAACGCCGTCAAGGGCGTCGAGATCGGGGCCGGGTTCGCCTGCGTGGAACAAAAAGGTACCGAGCATCGCGATGAAATCACCCCCGCCGGATTCCTTGGCAACCAGGCTGGCGGTGTACTGGGTGGCATCTCCAGTGGCCAGGATATCCTTGCCAGCATCGCGCTCAAGCCGACTTCCAGTATCCGTATACCCGGAAAGACGATCGATATCGCCGGCAAACCTGTCGAGGTCATTACAACCGGTCGTCATGACCCGTGCGTGGGTATTCGCGCCACGCCAATCGCGGAGGCGATGCTGGCACTGGTCCTCATGGACCACGTCCTGCGTCAGCGGGCGCAGAATGCGGGTGTAACCAGCCCGACACCGGTCGTACCCGCCAGCCCCAGCTGATCGTTCCCGTTTCCGGGACCCCCCACGCGTATCATGAATTACTGGCGACTGTCCGGTTTCTACCTGTTCTATTTCGCCTCGCTGGGCGCACTGGTCCCGTTCTGGGGCCTGTACCTGAAATCACTGGATTTCAGCGTGACCGAGATCGGCCAGCTGATCGCCATTCTCATGGCCACCAAGATCGTGGCACCGAACATATGGGGCTGGATCGCTGACCACACAGGGCACCGCATGCGAATTGTACGTATAGCCTCCCTGCTGGCTGCGGCTGCATTCGCCGGCGTCTTTCTCGGCAGTAGTTTCTGGTGGCTGGTGCTGGTCATGATTGTCTTCAGTTTTTTCTGGAACGCCTCTCTGCCGCAATTCGAGGCCACGACCATGAGTCACCTGGGCACCGAAACCCACCGTTACAGCGGTATTCGCCTGTGGGGCTCGATCGGCTTCATCGTCACGGTTGCCAGTCTCGGACCGCTGCTTGGCAAGTACGGGACCGGTCTGCTGCCCCTGGTGCTGTTCGCCCTGTTCACCCTCATCTGGCTGAGCAGCCTGACGGTGCCGGAGTCCGCGGCTGGCCACCTGGCAATCGACCAGGCGCCGTTACGGCAGGTCCTGAAGCAGCCGGTGGTACTCGCCATGCTCGCGGTGTGTTTCCTGGTACAGGCAAGCCACGGACCATACTATG
>JASFOC010000200.1:0-5322 GCA_050116715.1 Gammaproteobacteria bacterium | reverse complement strand
GCCAGGTCGTAGCCGCGCACCTGGTAGATCTTGTCCGGCAGCACTTCATACAGGCCATAGGCCATGTTCAATATCGCCTGCCGCTGCAGCGAGGGGTGGATGCTGTCGAAATCCTTGCCCTGCAGCAACCACTCGTAGCTGCCCATGTCCCAGGCCACGTTGCCGGCCTCGGCCATGATCTGTTTGTAATCAGGTGCTGCAATGAAGCCTTTTGTAGCCTCCGCAAAATCACGCTCATCCTCGAAGGGCAGGCTTTTCCGCAACCCCTGTTGCGCCTCGATGGTGTGCGCGGAGGGTGATTTCCCCTTGGTATCAAAATGCCTGCCCTGCATTGCACCCGGGTCGCTTGCTGCCATCCCGCCGCCAGCCGCCCAGGCAAGGCCGGAACCGGCCAGGCAGGCAGAGAGCATCAGGCCCTTGTGGAACGGAATTTTCGATAGATTTGTCATGTGCTGATTCATTGACCTGTTTCCTGTCGAATTGTTTATCTAGACAATTATTGTACAGGAATTATACACATCGTGGCCGACGAATGTAACCCTGGAGCCGGGGTTTGTTCCCGGGTCGACAGCACAGCAGGCACAATCCCCCAAATTGCCCCTGCGCATACGGTGCGGCATCGCGCGTGCGAACGGTTCCCGGACGCGCTTTCCAGCTGTCCGGCTATCAAAAATAGCGTGCTATCAGCTGCCGGGTACTGCCCGTGGATTGTCTGCCGGGGCGCCCTGGCGCAGCAGCTGCTGTTCGTAGCGGTCTGCCTGCGCGGCATCCCCCGCCTTGCGCAAAAAGGAGACCAGCGCCGACAGGATCTCCCGGTTATTCGGGGTGTGCTCCTGGTAACTTTCCAGCACCTCGACTGCCTTGCGTGTCTCGCCGCTGCTATCCAGCGCGATTGCGTAAACATAGGTGTAGTGTGCGTTGCCAGCCTGCAGTTCGGCTGCACGCGCCAGGGCCTTGATGGCTTCCGGCAGTTGCTTGCCGCGCACCAGTGCCAGGCCGCGGGCGTAGTGCAGGTCTGCATTCCCCGGTACCAGAGCGAGCCCCTGATCCAGCGTGTTGAGCGCAGCCGCTTCGCGCCCTGTCAGGCGATACAGGTCCGCAAGGTTGATATAGGCAGGAACGTATGCCTTGTCGATTACCAGCGCCTGGCGATAGGCAAGCTCGGCCTGTGCAGTGTCACCCATGCGCAGATAAAGATTGCCCAGGTTGATGTGCGATTGCGGCTGGTCGGCGTTGTATTGCTGTGACGCAACATAGTCATCGATCGCCTGCGCAAGGCGGGCACGCTGCGCTGCATCGAGGGAATCTGCCGGGGTGTCCGCCAGTACCCGGCCAGCCTCGATACGCACCGCGCGAATCCTGTCGTCCAGCAGGTGCTGACCGATGGCAAAGCGCATGCCTGACGGCAGGGAGTCGAGCGCATCCAGTCCACCAAGACGCACGATCGGGTCAGCATCGTAGAGCGAATCGCTGATCAACTGTATGGCTTGCGGTGCCGGGTAATTCGCCAGCAGGGATAATGCCGTGGCCCGCGCAATGGCCGGCTGCTCCGCGCGGCCGACCAGGTCGAGCAGTTCTGCCGTCGCACCCGGCTCCCCCGTGCGCGCAGCATGCAGCGCTTCGGCAAAGTCCTGGTAGCCCGTGGCAGGCTCACCATACCACTCGCGCACCTGCGCTGCCGCCCAGCGGTTGCTCTGGTCGGTGTGACAGCGGGTACAGGCATTGGGCGTGTCCAGGCTGTCAGACAGGTCCGGGCGCGGGATGCGGATACTGTGGTCGCGGCGCGGGTCCACCACCATGTAGGTGGTCTCCGGCATATGGCATGCCACACAGCTGGCGCCCTTGCTCCCGGGCTTGTGAAAATGATGCGCCTCGCTGGCGAACCGGTCTGCGGCATGGCACCCCAGGCAGACCTGGTCACCCGGCATGCGCAATTGCAGCGTATGCGGTTCGTGGCAGTCGCTGCAGGTCACGCCGGCATGAAACATCCTGCTCTGGACAAAGGAGCCGTACACGTAGACTTCATCCTTGATCTGGCCATCCGGGTAGTAGAGCTGTTCTGACAGCAGGGCCGGACGATAGGCGTCCATGAAGGCGTGCCCGGGGACGTAATCCGACGCGATGGCTGCACGCCGCGAGTGGCAGCGGGCGCACATCTGTACCTCTGTTGCGCCATTGCGCGCTGTGCTGCGCTGCGCGGTGCCCGTTTGCGGATTCACGTGCCAGGACACGCCGCGGCGTTCATCAAGGCTTATCACCAGCCCGTGTGTACTGTCCTGCGCCTGCACTGCCGCTGCCTGCGCGGCCCACGCGACATGCCGGGATCCGGGGCCGTGACAGGCCTCGCAGGCCACGTTGATCTCTGACCAGCGGGTATCGAAGGTCCGGCTGCCCGCGTCATAGTTCTTTTGCAGGTTGGTGGAATGGCAGTCCGCACACATGTAGTTCCAGTTCTGGTTGTAACCGGTCCAGTGCAGTTCATCGTCGTGGTCGATTTTCTCGTCCGGGTAAAGATGGAACCAGCGCTGTCCGCCCGCCTCCAAAGGACGCGAGTCCCAGGCGATGCCCAGGGCCTGCAGGCGCCCGCCCGGGAACTCGATCAGGTACTGTTGCAGCGGGGTGACCCCGAAGGTGTACTTGACGGGATAATCCTGCAGGCTGCCATCGGGGCCGTCGGTGCGCACCATGAAGCGCTCGCCGTCACGATAGAAACGCGAGGTGACGTCGTAATAGGTAAACTCGGCATTATCGAAATCGCCGAGCACGCTCTCCGGGGTTGCTTCCTGCATCGCCAGGTCATGGTGCGAACCCTGCCACTGTTCGAATTGAGCGGCATGACAAGATGCGCAACTGGCACTGCCGACATAGGTCGCCGCTGCCGGCTTTGCCGCAGGCGTCTGCGCCGGCATGGCCGAGGTCACCGGCGCCGGCCGGTTAAAGTGCCAGGCCAGGGTCACGACGACAACAAGCAGCACCGCGGCAAGCACGGGTAACAGCAATTTTCTGGACATAGTCAGTCAATTATTCCGGCAGGTTGAATTGCAATGCCAGCCATGCTGCCGGCACGAGAACCGGAATTGTCACCGCCTTCAACACCAGATACAAGCCACGGACACGGCAGGGAATCGTCAGTCAACAATTCATGCCGGCGGTCAGGCCCTGGATTCCATGGCAGCTGACGTTGCTGCCCTGTTTCGCATGTTTGTCAGCAACAAATCGTCTTCCAGCCCGGCCTGACACGCTATCGTGTATCATCGCAGTCGCCTGGTACACCTTTGCCCGGGGAAGGCCTGGTAAATTCGTCTTTTCGTCGTTCCGGTGCATGCCGGGATCCAGACACACACTGAATACAAACACCCGGATTCCGGGTCTATGCTCCGCTTCGCCCGGAAGGACGAATTACCCGGAGACCCCCGACATCACAGGGCTGTCGTGCAAACTGATTGATAGAAACCCTGAATAACATGCGAATAGTCAAGCCAACATTCCGCGCTTTAACATTGGTCCTGCCCGGCCTGTTCAGCGCCATCCTGACACTGCCGTGCCTTGCCATGGAATTCGAACCCCGGCAATGGAGCCATCTTCCTGTCGGGATGAATTTTGCCGGTATCGGCTATGCCTACACCGAGGCCGACATCTCCCTCGACCCGGTCCTGCAGCTTGATGATGTGCAACTGGATTTACACACCTGGGCCGGCAAGTACATTCGCACGTTCGGGTTATTCGAAAAGTCGGCGCGAATCGACCTCATACAGGCCTACCAGAAAGGGGAATGGACCGGATTACATGAGGGTATCCCTGCGTCAGTATCCAGAAGCGGCTGGTCAGACACGTTTGTGCGCCTTGCAGTGAACCTGTACGGGGCACCGCCCCTGAGTCGCAGGGAATTTGCGGCATACCGGACCGGGCTGCGCGAAGAAACCATCGTCGGAATGGGACTGGTGGTGCGTTTGCCCACCGGCGAATACATGAATGACAAGCTGATCAACCTGGGTCAAAACCGGTTTGCCTTCCGGCCCCAGCTGGGCGTTTCCCATACCCGCGGGAAGTGGACCACGGAAATGACCGGCGAAGCGGCCTTCTACACGGACAATGACGAGTTTTTCAACGGGAACAAGCTTGAACAGGCACCGTTATACATCATCCACGGACATCTCATTTACACGTTCCGCCCGGGACTCTGGGTAAGCGCAAGTGCGGGCTATGACTACGGGGGCGAAAACACCGTCAACGGGGTCAAAAAAGACGATAACAAGCAGGATGTCGGCTGGGCACTCAGCCTTGCCTATCCCCTCAACCGCCAGGCAGGTATCAAGGCGACATATGTCGGCTCGCGCAGGCTTGAATCAACAGGACTGGATTCCGACTCGCTGATCGCTAGCCTGTCGTTTTCGTGGTGAAGAGATCCTGATCACAACACGTGCTATCTCGGGTACAGGCCATGCCTGCCACGTAGCATCCGGCAGACGCGACTGCGTGTATTAAAAATCTGCCGAAAACCATTGTGAATCATACCCGGACCGCACCAGGCCATCCGGGTCCTGTGCCAGGCTGCCCGGGGAAAGTGGCCGCGCTGGTCGATAGTCCGGAACGTACCGGGCCGGGTTGGGCAGACGTTACTGGAACACGCCACTGGAAAAAACTACGGCGCCCGCAGGGCGCCGTGCGCATCGACAGCTGTATTGTAGCTGCTGTCGCTACTTCTGCATGTCTTCGCCGGCTTTTTCGACAGCCTCGCCCATCTCGTCCACTTTCTCACTGGTGTAGGACTCGACCTTTTCGACTGTCTCGTCTATCTGCTTGCCGGCATGCTCTGCCGGACCTTCATCTTCCTGCTTGCTGCAACCAATCACGGCGGCCAGGGCAATGGCCGATAGCATACTGATAACCAGTTTCATGACATCTCCTCGTCAGATCCTGCTGTTAATCCAAACGACTGTTGAATGCCTGCACGATTCCCGATTTGTCATTCCGGTGCAGGCCGGAATCCAGACAGGCCAGCAGCCTGGGCCCTGGCCTGCGCCGGGTGACAACAGCTTTTTATCTTGCTCCAGTCGCACATTCAAGCTACCACCACGGCGCTTCGAATGTCCGCACCTCTCCCGGCTGCCAGCCGGGCGGAACGCGTGGAGGCTGCCGCTACGGTAGTACTTCCAGAACTCGTCTTCAAGTGCCTTGTCAGCCATCCTGAAGGCCCCCCGCTTTCCTGCTGATCCTGAAGGAATTCCCGGCAGGCAGCCGGTGGCCCAGGCCCACCCTGCTGGAACCTGACGCGACCGCCGTACTGCCGGTTGCGTGCACGGTTGACTTTCCATTGGTCTA
>JASFOC010000199.1:0-5400 GCA_050116715.1 Gammaproteobacteria bacterium | reverse complement strand
TGAATTCGAGAGGAACCATGGCAAGAGTCAAAATTTACAGCACGGGCAGCTGCCCCTTCTGCGTCAAGGCGAAGCAGCTGCTGGACAAGTGGAATATTGCCTACGAGGAATACCGCATCGACACTGACCCGGCTGCGAGGCGCGAGTTTTCCGTTGTAACCAACGGCGCCCGCACCGTTCCCCAGATCATCATTGACGGGAATTGTATCGGCGGGTTTACCGAGCTGACCGAGCTGCATATGGATGACAAGCTGGAACACCTGATCGACCAGTGAACATCTGCACAACAAGACACCGTCGATGAAAGCAGACAAGCTGTACCGCATCTCGTTCTACAACCGCGGCGACATTTACGAGCTTCATGCGCGCAACATACAGCAGAGCAACATGTATGCGTTCGTGGAAGTCGAGGACATCATCTTCGGCGAGCGCTCCGCCATCGTGGTCGATCCTTCCGAGGAAAAACTGAAAACCGAATTTGAGGGTGTGCAGCGAACCTTCATCCCGCTGCAGGCCGTCATCCGCATCGATGAGGTTGCACGGCAAGGCACCAACAAGATCATACCCGGCGACGGCGCTTCGCCCAATGTAGCCCCCTTCCCGGTACCCCGCCCGCAGCCGCGCAACAAGGGTGACTAGCGACTTGCCTTAAAGGCGCAAGTATCGTCCAATTGGATCTAAACCAGAAATAACAATCGGAGGATGGGCATGGACTATTCAAACATCATTCAACCCAAGCGTCTGACCAACATGCAGGAAATGGAAGTGCATGTGAACGGACCGGACGGCGCCAACCGCCTTTTCATGTACAGCGGCATGGCGGAGGTTGAACTCTGCGGCGGCCTGCCGCACCCGCGCTGGTCGCTGGAAGTTGTATGCTTTGATATCGGCAGGCGCTACGATGCCGAAAACGAGGCCGTCATCAATATCCTCGCCAACGCCGCCCTTGCCGGCAGCCGCACCGACGGTGTCGCAAGCTTCGCCGGCTGGCAGATATTCGGCGCGGCCGGTGAACTGGACCACGAGGACTGCCGGGTACGCATGAACATCGCCGCCGGCGCACGTGACACCCAGGCGTTTCTGGAACAGATCGCATTCCACGTGAACGTGCTTGCCAGGGTCAGGGAATAAGACCCGTAGCGTCTTGCAGGTCCAGGCTCCAGACATGCGGTAACAACAGGCAGACAAACCCGGTCACCACCACCACCGCGAGCAGGTTAAGCCACAGGCCCGCCCATGCCATTTGCTGAATACCGACCACGTGGCTGCCGTACACGATGGCATTCGGCGGCGTCGCCACCGGCAGCATAAATGCGAACGAGGCCGCGATTACCGTGGCCGCCATCAGGCCGAAGGGGTGCACTTCAACCGCTACCGCCAGCGCCGCCATGACAGGCAACAGCAGCGAGGCAGTTGCCGTATTTGAAGTCACCTCAGTGAGAAAGATCACCAGCAGGACGACGGCAGCGACAATCAGCACGATGTCGGTTCCCTGCAGCACGCCGAGCAAGCCGGCCAGCCACGTGGTCAGGCCTGACTCACTGAAACCCTCGGCCAGCGCGAAGCCGCCTCCGAACAGCAGGATGATATCCCAGGGAATGGTCACAGCGGTTTTCCAGTCAAGCAGGAATTCCCTGCGCGCCAGATTCACGGGGATCACAAACAGCAGCAACGCACCGGCGATTGCAATCGTTGAATCTGTCACCATGCCGAGCGCTGCGGGCCAGTAAAGACCGCGCAGGATCCACAGCAGCGCCACCAGGGAAAAAACGGCCGCCACGCCCTTCTCCGCGCGCGACATCGGCCCCAGCCGCCGGATCTGGTCATTGACAAACGTCTGCCCGCCGGCCAGTTGCGGCTGCTCGCCGCGAAACCTGATCCGCGTCAGGTAGACCCAGGTGATTGCGAGCATCACCAGCGACAGCGGCAAGCCGAATTTCATCCAGTCGACAAAGCCGATACTGATACCGTAGGTCTTCTCGACAACACCCGCGAATATCGCGTTGGGAGGCGTCCCGATCAGCGTCGCAACCCCGCCGATCGAGGCGGCATAGGCGATCCCCAGCATCAGCGTCACACCAAACCGTGATGCGTCCGGCGTCTCCGCCGCATCCTGCGCTGTTTCACGCAGCACGGCAATTGCGATAGTCACCATCATCATGGTGGCAGCGGTATTACTGATCCACATGGAGAGGAACGCGGTGGCCAGCATGAATCCCAGCACGATGCGGTTCGGGGTAACACCCACGAGATGAATAGTATGCAGGGCGATACGATGATGCAGATTCCATTTCTCCATGGTGACAGCGATCAGGAATCCGCCGAGAAACAGGTAGATCAGGTGGTGCCCGTAGGCGCGGGTTATCTCGCTGCCGCCCAGCACACCCAGCACCGGGAACAGCAGGATCGGCAGCAGCGCCGTGGCAGGCACCGGTATCGCCTCACTGACCCACCAGATCGCCATCAATGCCGCAACGGCCGCCACGCGCATACCTTGCGGAGACAAACCTGCAGGCTCGGGCAACGCCAGCAACAGCAGAAAAACCAGCGGGCCCAGCACCAGACCGATCAGGCCGCGCTGCCGTATCCATTCAGGCATGCATCCGCCCGCCTGCATCAGGCCAGCGCATGCGTGGATAGCGCCTGTTATCAACTCGCGTCACAGCTGCATTATCGAGCCCGCATCCATGGAAGGCAATTGACTTCGACAGGCCCGCGAAGCAGGCGTCCTGCTCGATCGAGTGAACAATTCCCGGCACCGATTGTCAATGAGTAGACATAACCCGCGCAGGAGTCATGATGAGACACACCCGTCGTTTCAGCCACTGGGGCCTGCTGTTGCTCGTCCTGGTCTGCAGCAGCAGCCTGGCCGAAACGGCTGCCGACACACCGACCACACCGACCTACGCGACGGCCACCTTTGCCGGCGGCTGCTTCTGGTGCATGGAGCCTCCGTTCGACAAGCTTGATGGCGTTATCTCGACGACTTCCGGCTACACTGGCGGCAGCAAGCCGAACCCCACCTACAAGGAAGTATCGCGCGGCGGCACCGGGCATGCCGAGGCGGTACAAATCGTATACGACCCGCAACGTATCAGTTATGCGGAACTGCTGGACGTTTACTGGCACAACATCGACCCGACCTCAGCCGGCGGCCAGTTCTGCGACTGGGGCGACCAGTACCGCAGCGAAATCTTCTATCACACACCGGAACAGCAGCACCTGGCAGAACAGTCGAAAGCGGCACTGGAGGAGCTTAAGCCGTTCAAGCAGCCGGTGGTTACCGCAATATCGCAGGCCGGCAAATTCTACCCGGCGGAAGCGTACCATCAGGACTACTACCTGAAGAATCCACTGCGCTACAAGTTCTACCGCTATGGCTGCGGCCGTGACAAACGCCTCGAGGAACTCTGGGGTGAGGAATCCGCCGCCCACGAATGAACAGCGCCATCCGCCGGAACATCATTCCCGGTAACGGCTTTCTGGCACGCGTTCTTTTGTAACGGGCAATCCAGATACAGGCTGAGGCAGAGCAGCGCAACTGACCGGCGCGGTCATCAACACCCTCGCAACATAGCACTCAGGTGCACTTCGCCGAATCCAGGATATCCGCTTCACCGGGCGTTGCGAAACTCTCCAGTTTTTCGAAGAAGGTCTTGTGGTCAATATAGTGCGAACCGTCGCAGGAGAACGTCATCCCGATCATACCGTTGATCCTGTTAATTGAGCCATTGCGCAGGTAGATGGTTTGATCGGTGGTGCGCAGCCGCCTGAACTCCTTAAGAATGGTACTGATATCTTCCGCCTCGATCAGTGGCTGCAGGTGATCCATCGAGACCTCGCGGAACTGGTCAATAAAACCCGGATCGAGCACCTCTTCCCTGACATAAACCCGGTAACGATAGGCATCGTCGCAGAACCAGCAGGTGAGCTGGCTGGAGGAATAATGCACCTTGACGTGAAAGGCGCCCTTGCGCGTCAGTAACAACCGGACAATCTCGTGAACGCGGTCCAGTTGGCTGTCGAAAAGACTCTCCACCCGGGACTGCTCGAACAGGAAAGCCCTTACCGAAGGGTCTCCTTTTACCTGTAACCATTTGTGCGGCATCGTGCCACCTCCTTTCCTGCCCTTCACATCACACGCCCATCAGGCTGGCAGGGATCTCCCCGGTGCATACCGGGAAACCTGAACGCGGCAATGAGGTCCTGATTTGTTTCATTGAGATACGGCAAAGTATAGCGGGCCGCTGATTCCTGCAAAAAATGATTCGCATGGAACACCCATGTCGCACCAGCCGAACCACCAGTCGCCTGGAAAACCCGGGCTTCGGGCGATTCGCCAGCAACCATGACCGGACACCGGGGCAAAATCCTTCACCCGAATCAATTATGTACATTGCATGTACATTAATTATATTTTTTCTTGACATTGTACAGTATGTGTATAGAATATTTCCTGAAGACTGGGAAAAGACCTGACTTTATGTACAATTTATGTATAGATATGACGGATGTCATTCACAACCTGCAGTAAAGCTGCTGTATGAACCCTTAACCCTGCTAGACATGACACGACACGTGTTCAAGGAGAACCGAAATGAAAAATGCAATGACTATCAAGACTATAGCCGGTGCCGCGATGTTGCTTGGATCAGCTGGCGTGATGGCCACCGGGTTTGGTGGTGGGTGGTCGCATGACAAGCACACCGGCACGCTGGTCAACAGCAACGCACCCAGCTACGAGAGCACCAGCCCCGCTGCGAGCATGAAGAGCAAGAAAGGCTCCGAATTCGCCAAGGGCGTGTCACAAAACAGCAATACCGGTACCCTCATGAATGCGAACGTACCGTCACACCAGAAACAGTCCCAGTCTCACGACACAAAAGTCACCCGCAACAGCTTTGGTGGCGGCCTGTACCAGGATAGCAATACCGGAACGCTCACCCGTATAGACTAAGCAAGGACCTTGGAAAAAAGGGGCAGGGATGCCCCTTAATTCCCTGGCATCCGGCATTTCCGGTGCATAGCGACATTTACCGGAATATTCTGCGAACACAAGCCCGCAGCCACCCGTACTGACGTCAACCCGGGCCGTGAAAAATACTCAACCCGCCGGCGAAGGCTGCGAGCGTGCAGCGCACCGGTGCCACATGAAAATCGCGATGGCTGGAATACCGCCGTTGCCTGCGTTCAGGGCGGGCAATGGAAACCCGCATCGACCCGGCACGCAGCAGGAGAATTCCAGCAGACATGTGCTGCTCAGGTTAAGATGAGCTTCTGGCTATTTATCCGGGGGGTCAGGGCCACAGGACTCGAGTCCCTGTACCCGCGTTCTGCGCATGAAGAAAATCGTCATCCACAAGCCCGGCGGTTACCGGCAGCTCGTGATCGAGGTGCACC
>JASFOC010000198.1:0-5404 GCA_050116715.1 Gammaproteobacteria bacterium | reverse complement strand
AGACACTGAGACGCTCGCGCACAGTCGCTTCCTGGTCGTCATCACGCTGGATCAGCGGTTCGCCGGTCTCGTCGTCCTTGCCCTCTTCCTTCGGCGGGTTGAAGACCACGTGGTAGGTACGACCGGAAGCCAGATGCACGCGACGCCCGCTCATGCGCTTGATGATCTCGTCGTCGTCGACGTCAATCTCGACCACGGCATCAATCTTGACACCCTTGTCCTTGAGGGCGTCGGCCTGGGCCAGGGTGCGCGGAAAACCATCGAACAGATAGCCGTTCGCACAGTCAGGATCCTTGATGCGCTCATCGACCAGTCCCAGGATAATGTCATCTGAGACCAGGCCACCGGCGTCCATCACCTTCTTGGCTTCCACGCCCAGCGGCGTGCCGGCCTTGACGGCGGCACGTAACATGTCGCCGGTTGAAATCTGGGGAATGTTGTAACGTTCTTTGATGTAGTTGGCCTGTGTGCCCTTGCCGGCGCCCGGTCCACCCAACAGAATTACCCGCATAGTTGTTCTCCTTGGTTAAACGCACTTACCTGAAAAAGTGGCGGGTATTATCCCTGCACGCTCGCCGAATGGCCACCTAACAGAATGAATAGGGGGATGGAGATGATTTATCAGGGTGTCGCGCCGGAAGCGGAATCACCAACAACGTCCATAAATAAAATAAATATTTTTATACATGGCCTTATGAACTTTTCCTGAGATAATACCTGAAGCTATGTTCAGTTTTCCCTCTTCTTCCGTGTTATCCCGCAGCCATTATGAATACCAGCAGCGACGCTGCCGAGCTGGAAGTGCCCTTCGGACCAAAGCGGCAATCAGTTCAGCTGGATGCGCTGTCCCCAGGGTACCTTCGCCCTGCCTTTCACCAGCCACAGAACCGGCGTCCGCGGTTCCTGCCTCGGAAATTCACCTTCCGCATCGGTGAAGTACACCACCAGGTCCGGGGTCTCGCCCTGCTGCGCCAGCCATTCGAACACCGGGGTGAAACGGGTCCCGCCGCCGCCGCGCATCTCGGTCGGCAGTTTGAACTCCTCCCAGGGCTCGTAGATCCAGGGACCCGCGGGAGACAGTTCTGCATCGCAGGCCTGCAGGGTGATGCGGGCCCGGATCTGGCCCTTGATGGCATCCACCTCGGTGGCGAACTCACGCATCTCCTGCAGCTTGATGGACCCACTGGTGTCCAGTACCACGAGAATATCGGTCTGGCTGCTGCGCAGGCTCGGGAAAATTGCCTCTCCCTCGCGCCGGGACGGTCGCATGTAACTGTAATCATCCCGGCTGGCCGCGGTCATGTAACGCGCCAGCAGCATGCGCCAGGGTAATTGCGGCTGCAGCAGGTGGTCGACAAGGCGCCGCAGCGATCCGCCGAGTTTGCCGGCCTGCATGGCCTGCTGCGCGGCGCCGGCCAGGCGCTGGCGCCACTGGATGGACAGCTGCTCCTTCTCGGCCTCGCTGAGCGGCTCGGGCGGCGCGGCGGCAGCACCCTGTCCTGCGCCGCTACCCCCGCTGTCCCCGGTAGCATCGACCTCATCCGGCTGTGGCGCATCCGCCGTGCCCGAATCGCCGGAACGCTGAGAATCATTGCCGTAGAGGTGCTCGTCGTGTGGCTGCTCTTCCTCGTTTTCCTTGACGAGCGGATAGATTTCCTCGGCCATCATGCCTTCATAGCCGATGTTATAGAGCGCACCCGGCACCGCGGTCATACCTTCCTTGATCAGGATGGGATTGATTGCCAGGTCACAGGCAATGTCCCAGCGTTCCCTGACACGGTGCTCGCGCCGCGCGAAGTGCGACAGTGCACAGTGCAGTGCCTCGTGCGCCAGGGCGAACTGGGTCTGCTCCAGGCTCAGGCTGTCGATGTATTCCGGGTTGTAATAGAAGGCGCGCGCATCGGTGCCGATGGTCTTGCACCACCGCGGGTCGGCCTCCTGCATGGGCATGCGCAGCACCAGCGCGCCCAGGAACGGCCGATCGAGTATCAGCCGGGTACGGGCCGCACTGAGCTTGGTTTCGCGTTCATCCGTCATTGGCTGTTCCCACATGCCCCCTTTCGCAAATCACAGAAAGCTTTATTATTCACCAATCCAGCGCCGCGTTCACCACCCCGTTCGGACAGGCGCCAAATAAAACAGCAGCCTGACGGCTGCACAACAACAGGAGTCAGGGCATGAAATCCTTGCGATACCATCGGGGGCCCCACAGGGCCCGCAATATGCTTCTCCTGCTGGGTATCGTGGCACTGCTGCAGGCGCTGCCCGCACTGGCCCAGGTCACGGAGGAATCGGCCGCGATCGACTGGCTGACCCTGCTCATGGGACTCTTCGGCGGCCTTGCCATGTTCCTGTTCGGTATGGAACAGATGTCCGACGGCCTGAAAGGTGCAGCCGGCGACACTCTCAAGGACGTGCTTGAGCGTCTCACCAAGAACCGCGTGATGGGCGCGATCACCGGCGCCTTCGTCACCGCGGTACTCAACTCCTCCTCGGTGACCACCGTACTGGTGGTGGGGTTCATCTCCGCCGGCTTCATGAGCCTGTCGCAGTCGGTCGGCATCATCATGGGCGCCAATATCGGCAGCACCTTCACGGCCCAGATCGTCGCCTTCAACGTCACCCAGTATGCGCTCATCATGGTCACGGCAGGCTTCTTCATGCTGTTCACCTCGAAGCAGGAGAAGACCCGTCACTATGGCGCCATGATCATGGGACTGGGCCTGGTGTTCTACGGCATGGGGGTGATGGGTGACGCCATGAATCCGCTGCGCACCTACCAGCCTTTCATCGATCTGATGGGCCGCATGGAGAACCCGCTGCTGGGCATCCTGATCGGCGCCGTGTTCACCGGGCTGGTACAGTCCTCGGCGGCCACCACCGGCATTGCCATCGTGATGGCAACCGCCGGGTTGATCACCCTGCCGGCCGGTATCGCACTGGCCTTCGGCGCAAACATCGGCACCTGCGTCACGGCACTGCTGGCAGCAATCGGCAAGCCCGTCGACGCGGTGCGCGCGGCCGTTGTGCATGTCCTGTTCAATGTCGCCGGCGTGCTGGTATGGATCCTGTTCATCCCGCAGCTGGCGGACTTCGTTGTCGCCATTTCGCCGGCCGCGCCGGAGCTGAGCGGCAAGGCCCGCATGGCTGCGGAAGTACCGCGCCAGATCGCCAATGCCCACACGGTATTCAATGTCGCCAACACCCTGCTGTTCCTCGGCTTTACCACCACCTTCGCGCGCCTGGTTGAGCGGCTGGTACCGGAAAAACCCGCCGGCCCGGAAAAAATCATCGTGCAGCCAAAATTCCTCGACAGCGAAATGCTGGAGATACCGTCAATGGCACTGGAACGCGTGCGCTTCGAACTCGGGCACATGGGTGAAATCATCACCACCATGCTGGCGCGTCTGGATGAGGCCTTCCTGCAGCGGGACATGCAAAAGCTGGAAGAAGTGACGATGATGGATGACAAGGTGGACATCCTCAACGAGGCAATCCTGGAATACCTGAGCGAGGTTCGCCAGCACCCGCTGACGGAAAGGCAAAGCAGCGAATTCCAGTCGCTGATGAGTGCCACCATCAACCTGGAAAGCCTGGCGGACATTATCGAGACCGACCTCTCGAACCTCGGCAGGGACTTCCTCGCCAGCGATATGCAGCCCGGCGACACCACCCGGCTGCTGCTGCGGGAACTGGGTGAAAAAGTCGTTCTGGCTGTCGGCACCCTTATTCGGGCTATACGAGAGAATGATGAAAACGCCGCGGCCGAGGTGATCGCCCTGAAGGATGATATCCGGCGCCTCGCGGATGCCGCCCTGCAACGCCAAGCAGAGCGGATCGCTGTCAGGGAGCCGCAGCACCTTGCGCTGATTCAGCTGGAAATGGAGATACTGGAACACCTGCGACGCATCTATACGCTGACCAAGCGGGTCGCCAAGGAATTCGTACCGGTAGAGGTCGCCAGCAACACCTGAAGCCCGCGCCTGGCCGCGCGCATCAGTGATCGTACAGCATCACATCGGCGACGATGTTTGCCCAGCGGGAAAACTGCGGCACGCTGAAGATGTCCTGCCCTATGGCACGGTACATGTCCGAAACCAGCATCACGCCCATTTCCCGCTGCGGAAAGCTGCCGGCGAACTCCAGGATATTGCCGTAGATTTCCGCGGCGTTGTTCTCCTGTTTCGCGCGAATCGCGCGCCCGACCAGGGCAGCGGCCACGGCATACTGCAGATCGGTCTCGCGCGGCACCGTCACCTTGTCACCGCGCACGATGGCATCGATGTCCGGCAGCTTGTCGAGGTTGTCGACAAAAGCCGACAGCTCGATTCCCGCTGCCGGCCCGACGCAGGCCTGCAGTGAACCGGTCAGCAGGTCCGGCACGTCGGCGAATTTCTGCAGGGCACGATGCGCGAACTCCCAGGAGCGCGGTGATGGGAAAGCCACCGGGTTGTGCGCGGGATCGAACTCGAACAGCAACTCCGGGCGAAACCGCAGGAACGCGATCAGCCGTTCATCCATGCTGTTGGCGTAGGCCCAGGCCACCCAGTCATCCAGGTTGATGTCCACCTCGAAATGCGAGAAACGGTTTGCCAGCGGCGCCGGCATGGTATAGGTGACGCCGCGGTCGCCCTGGCGGTTGCCGGCGGCGAAAATGGCCCAGCCGTCGGGCACGGTGTAGGCACCAAGACGCCGGTCGAGGATCAGCTGGTAGGCCGCTGCAGAAACACTCGGCGGCACCGAGGTGATCTCGTCCAGGAACAGGATGCCCTGGCTGCCGTGCCGTTCGGCATCCGGCAGCATCGACGGCACGGCCCACTCGACCCGGTCCTCGACACGGAACGGAATACCGCGCAGGTCGCTGGGCTCCATCTGTGACAGCCGGATATCAATCACGGGCATGCCGTGCTGCTGAGCAACCAGCGCGACCATCTGTGACTTGCCCACCCCAGGCGGTCCCCACAGCATGACCGGGGTGTGCTGGCCATGCTGGGCAGCCTGGAATTCTCTTTCTAGTACGGTAAGCAACTGGGCGGGACGCATGTGGTTTCCTGGGTCCGGTTTGTTAAGGGAGACAATTCTGAATGCGAATCTTACTGGCTTTGCCGCCGAAAATCATGGCTCGATGTCTGTGGAATTACCGGGCTGTAGCAACAGTGCGTGCAGCCTGGCCTCGATGCTGCCCGGCGCCTCGACCAGTTCCTGCACCAGCCGGAACAGGGGGCAGTCTGCCATGTCAATCAGGTCAAGCCTGCGCACCATTTCGAGGGTGTGAATTCCCTCCCCGCGCAACCCTTCATGCTCACCGCGCGCCAGCAGCCGACCCAGTTCGTGGTGATGCGAGCCGGTGCTCGTAGCAGTCGTGATCAGATCACCCAGCCCGGCCAGGTGCCGCGCACTGGAC
>JASFOC010000197.1:0-5413 GCA_050116715.1 Gammaproteobacteria bacterium | reverse complement strand
ATGAGCGTTTGCTGGTACGCGTCAACGGCGTGCCCGGCATCAAACTGTCGATCCAGAAGCAGCCGACAGCCAATACCGTTGCCGTGGTCGACGTGGTGCAGGACAGGCTCGACTGGCTGCGGGCGCAAGGGCTGGTGCCGGACGATATCCAGGTGCGCAGTGTGGCGGACCAGTCCATCTACATCCGCCAGGCGCTGACCAATTCGGGACTGGCGGCCGTCAGCGGTGCCGTGCTCGCCATGCTGGTGGTGTTCGTATTTCTCGGCAACCTGCGGCGCACGCTCATTATTGGCAGTGCGATTCCCATCGCCATCATGGTGACCTTCATTATCATGGGCATGGGCGGACTGACGCTCAATATCATGACGCTGGGCGGGCTGGCGCTGGGTGTCGGACTGATCGTCGACAACACCATCGTCATGCTGGAGAACATCTATCGCCACCAGTGCCAGGGCGAGGCAGACCTGGAAGCCGGTGCGCACGCGGCTGCGGAGGTGAACAGTGCGATCGTTGCCTCGACCAGCACCAACCTGGCCGCGGTGCTGCCGTTCCTGTTCATTGGCGGCCTGACCGGGCTTTTGTTCCGGGAGCTGATCTACACCATCTCGGCCGCTATCCTGTCCTCGCTGGTCATCGCGCTGACGCTCGTGCCGGCGCTGGCGGCCAAGGTCCACAGCACGCAGAGCGGCCGCCTGCGCAGGCGTGTGGATGCCGGGATGCAGTGGCTGCAGCAGCGCTACGTCAACCTGGCGTCGCGCCTGCTGGGTCTGCCCTACCTGGTGGTGCCCGCCTTTGTCCTGATGCTGGTCCTGGCGGCCCAGACCTTCAGGGGCGAGGAAGAGATTTTCCTGCCCGACATGGACGACGGTCGCATCTCGGTCAGTATCTCCACCGACCCCGGTGTCACCCTGGCGGAGATGGACGCCGTGGTGCAGAAGATCGAACACCTGTTCGAACAGCAGCCCGAGGTGGAACATGTCTTCAGCCTGGTGGGCGGTTTCATATTCGGACGTACCGAGCGCGAGTCGCCGAACCGCAGTACCCTGAACGTGCAGCTGGTGCCGCTGGCACAGCGCGACGACAGCAGTGAGGCCTGGATAAAACGCATGAACGACGCCATCACCGGGCTGCAGCTGGCCGGTGTGCAGGTGCGCATGCGCACCCAGGGTATTCGCGGCATCCGTACCAACCGCGGTGATGACGATATCAGTCTGCGTATCCAGGGGCCGGATATGGATCAGCTGGAAGTCCTCGCCGACGCGGTGCTGCTGCGGTTGAAACAGGTGCCTGGCCTGCGCAACCTGAAGCACTCGGCCGAGGAGGTGCATCACGAACTCACCATCGATATCGACCGCGAGCGGGCCAGCCTGCTGGGGCTGGAAATCGAGGATGTCAGCGATGCCATGCGGATTGCGCTGGAGGGGCAGGTGGTCACGGATTTCATTGACGGTGACCGCAGCTACGACGTGCGCCTGCGGCTGCCGCCGCTGGAGGCCGCGAGCCCGAAGGACCTGGAATCGCTGCTGCTGTTCCCGGCCGCCGCGGACCGCAAGGCCATCTACCTGGGTGATGTTGCGCAGGTCAACCTGATCGAGTCGGCTGCCGAGATCCTGCGTGACAACCAGCAGCGCATCATCGAAGTCACCGCGACAGTTGGCAGCGATACCACCCTGGGCGCCAGCCTCGATGCCATCGATACCGCGCTGGAAGGCCTGTCGCTGCCCCCCGGTTATACCCTCTACGACGGCGGCGCCCGCAAGACGCTGGAAGAAGGCCGCTCTATGACCCTGACCCTGTTGCTGCTGGCGCTGTTCCTGGTGTTCGTGGTGATGGCAATCCAGTACGAGTCGCTGCGCAATCCCTTCATCATCCTGCTGAGCGTGCCGTTCTCGGTGGTCGGCGTGGCGCTGGGAATCGAGTTGTCCGGGTTGCCGGTGTCCATGCCGGTATGGCTGGGCATGATCATGCTGGCAGGCATCGTGGTGAACAACGCCATCGTGCTGGTGGAGTACATCGAGATTATGCGCGAGCGCGGTGCGAACGTTCGCGATGCCATCCTGCAGGCAGCCCGGCTGCGCTTGCGACCTATCCTGATGACCACGCTGACCACGGTCGTTGGCATGCTGCCGCTGGCGATTGGCCTGGGTGAAGGCTCGGAGATGCTGCGGCCACTGGCGGTCACCATCGTTGCGGGGCTGTCTTTCTCGATGCTGGTCAGCCTGCTGCTGGTTCCGGTGCTGTACGAGCTGACGCACCTGCGGCAGTGGCGCGCTGGCGCTGTGCCGGGAAAAGCCGGCTGACCTGCCCGGAATTGTGGTTGCTGCCGACGGCTTCCTTTATGATGTGACGCCAGCATTTCCATTAGTCGATACAGGAGCAACCGGCATGAATCCCGTTTTTTCAGTCGAGTTCACGGTGCAGGCCGCCGACGGCGAGTTCAAGGAAGAAAGCGTCGCCATTCACAGCCCGGACGAGCTGTTTGCCTATGTCGCCCCGGGCGGCGGCTGCGAGCAGATCCCCTCCGAGGTCGGTGAAATCAATATCGTTTTTCTGAAGCCACCGCATGCAAACAAGGTCAACCCGATTGCCGACATCAAGGCGACATTGCAACTGGGCATGGTGTTCCTGACCGGGCCGCTGGCGGAGATCGTGCAGACCGCGCAGGAGATTCTCGACAAGGCGGGCCGTGACGAACTTGCACCGTCCTTCCTGACGGTCATCGGTGCCACCTGACGGTAACCGGGTATGACGGAGCCTGTGGTCGCAACGCTCAGCAGGGAACAGCAGCAACGTGTGGTGGAGGTCACCTGTGCCACCATCGCGCAGGCCGCCGGGCTGTTCGACCGCCGGTTTGCGGAAATTCCGGTTTCGTTTGCATTGCGCGGCCGTGCCGCGGGCATGTACGTGGTGCGCGGCGGGCAGCGGGCAATCCGCTACAACCCGTATATCTTCGCCAGGTATTTCAGTGACAATCTCGTCAACACCGTGCCCCATGAAGTCGCGCACTACGTCACCGATGTGCTCTATGGCCTGCGCCGTGTGCGGCCCCATGGACCGGAGTGGCGGGCGGTGATGCGCGCCTTCGGTGCAGAGCCTGCGGTGACCTGCCGCTATGACCTCGATGGCATACCCGTGCGCCGGCAGCGGCGTTACCATTACCGGTGTGGCTGTATGACACACAGCGTCAGTGCGGTGCGCCACAGACGCATCCAGGATGGCTCGGCGCGCTATCACTGCCGGCATTGCCGTACCCCGCTCAGCTACACGGGCAGGGCAGCGGAGTCCGTATAGCGCAGTTGTCCAGCGTGGCGCCTGGTGAGCGATACAAGCGCTGAACCAGCGTGCCGGAGGACGGCGCTTGTGCCCGCCGGGGTGCACCTGCAGGCGTATCCTGCAATGGCGGAAGCGTTCTCCGGAGCGTGATACAGAGATTCAGTGGGTCGCCTGCTGCTAAGATAAAATATCAAATATAACAATAAGAAATAATAAGTTTGTCGAATTTGAATGAGATCGCGGCCGCGCGCTGACGCAGAATGTCGGCAGGCATCCATTCACAGCAACTGACCGAGGGCGTATGCTCGCAGGGCGAGAGGGCGGATTGGGGTCCGCCGGTTTGCCTCGCATCCAAAGCCAATAATACGAAGCAGGGCCGCCTGTCCCGTTCCGGGGCGCAGCAGCGGCTGTCGTGAAGGGGGCAATATGGCAGCAGAACCCGATACGGGTCCGGATCTCCAGCAGCTGAAATCCGCCGTTCAGGAAACGGTGGAAACAGGCCGCGACCTGCAGGCGCGTGTGCGCGACCTGATGCTCGCGGCACTCAGCAGTACGGGTGTGGATCTTTCCCGAATTCAACAGGTGACGCGGACAACGCTGGAAGGTGTGGATGCCGGCGTGGCAGCACATGGCAGCGAATCCGCCAGGGTGGCGCGACAGGCGGTAGCCGGCATCGAGGATGCCCTGCTGCAGGCGGCCGAGGCCTCCAGCCTGGCAATCCAGGAGGCAGCCGGGCATGCCGGTGATTTTGCCCGTAGCGATCTCAAGCGGGCTGTCGATGAACTCGCATCGCTGGAAACCCTGTTCATGGACACGCTTGCCGACGTGGCGCGCGCCGGTTCAGCGACGGCAAAGATCACCTTCGCCGACATCCAGCGCCATTTGCAGCATAGCGGCACACTGTTTGGCGAACGCCTGGCAAGCAATGTCGGCAGCCTGCACGAGGTGCTGGCGCTGGCCGGGCGGGAAGGCCTGCAGTCCGGTGTGGATACGGCTGGCAAGGCGGCGGAGCATCTGGGTCGGGTCGCGGGTGCCCTGCTGGCCGGCATGCAGCAGGGATTCACCGAGGCCGGGATACGCACCGCCGGTAAGGATGATACCGGCGGCAAGGAGTCTTCCTGATGTTCCTGGAAGCGATCAGTGCGGGCAAGGACCTGGGTCGTGTACACGAGATCGCCTCGATCCTGGTGCGCTGCGGCTTTGGCGATATCGTGCGCCGGCTGGGACTGGGCCATGCACTGGAAAAGGCGGGCAAGGCGCTGCACTGGAAATATGCCGAGGAGACCGCGGCCCTGGAACCGCACCAGCGGGCCCGCCATGCGCTGGAGAAGCTCGGCCCGACCTTCGTGAAGCTGGGGCAGGTGCTCGCGACCCGCGTCGACCTGTTCCCGCCGGAATGGATCGCCGAGTTCGAGTTGTTGCAGGATGCGGCACCCCCGGTGCCCTTCGCGGAACTGCGCGGGCAACTGGAAGAGGACCTGGGCGCGCCGCCTGAAGAGGTATTCGCCGAGTTCGATACCGAGCCGCTGGCCGCCGCATCGATTGCCCAGGTGCACCGCGCGCGTCTCAAGGACGGTCGCAAGGTCGTTGTCAAAATCCGCCGGCCGGGCATCAAGCGGGTGGTGGAGGCGGACCTGCACCTCATGCAGCGGCTGGCACGCATCGCAACCAATGAAAATCCCGAAGCGCAGCGCTTCCGTCCCAACGATGTCGTGCACCAGTTCGGCATCGCGCTGCGGCGTGAACTCGACCTGGCGCATGAATGCCGCAATGCGGTGCGGGTGGCGGAAAGCCTGACAGACCGCGAGCACATCGTGGTGCCCAGGGTCTACTGGCAGTGGACCTGTGAGCGGGTCAATGTGCAGGAATATATTGAGGGAATCAACGGCCGTGACATGGCGGGATTCGAAGCAGCCGGGCTGGACCGCAGGCTGATTGCCAGCCGGGGCGCCAGCGCCATCCTCAGGATGGTGCTGGTGGACGGTTTCTTTCATGCCGATCCGCATCCTGGCAATATCTTTTTCCTGCCGGGCAACCGCATCGCCCTGATCGATTTCGGCATGATCGGGCATCTCACCGAGGAACGCCGCTTCCAGGTGATCGAGTTGCTGCACGGCATGGTGGAGCGCGATACCTCGGG
>JASFOC010000196.1:0-5418 GCA_050116715.1 Gammaproteobacteria bacterium | reverse complement strand
CGGGGACACGACGGTGTGCCGCGACCTCGACCTGTCGATCAATGCCGGCGAACGCTGGTGCATCCTGGGATGCAACGGCACAGGCAAGACCACATTGCTGTTGACCCTGGCAGGACTGCGCCCGCCACAGGCCGGCCGGATAGCACTGCTGCAGGAGGAGCTGTCAAATTTGCCACGCCGACAGATCGCACGCCAGATCGGCATCCTGTTCCAGGACCAGGCAGACGTATTTCCTGCCAACGTGCTCGACACCGTGCTCACCGGCCGGCACCCCTGGCTGGGGCCGCTGCAATGGGAAGGCGCCGCCGATCTGGAGAAGGCACGTACCGCACTGCAGGCCGTCGGGCTGACCGGTGTTGAAGAACGCAGCGTCACCACGCTGTCGGGGGGCGAGCGCCGCCGCCTTGGCATCGCGACCCTGATAACCCAGGACCCGCAGCTGCTGTTGCTGGATGAACCGACCAATCACCTGGACATTCACCACCAGATCCAGACGCTGCGGCTGGTCACTGAACTCGCCGCGGAAGGCAACCGGGCGCTGCTGCTGGTCATGCACGACCTGAACCTCGCCGCGCGCTATTGCAATCACTTCCTGCTGCTGTTCGGTGACGGGGAAACAGCGCAGGGCAGCGCAGCGGAGATCCTGACACGATCCAACCTGGAGCGGCTCTACCAGCACCCGCTGCTGCCATTGCAGGGACCGCAGGGCCAGGTCTGGGTACCGCAATAATCACGGGGCAGACATACGGATGCACATCTTCATCGAAGGCCCCCGCTGGGCAGGCATGTGGACCGAGATCATTGCCGCGTCCCTGCAGCAGCTTGGCCACCGGGTGGAGTACCTGCACCACAATATCAGATCACCCGGCGACCGCCTGTACCTTGCGAGGCGCAGCTGGCTGCATGGCGAGGCGCGCGGCACGGCGTGGGCACGGCGTTTCCGGCAACGCCTGCTGGAAAAGATGCATGGCCGGGACTGGCAAGTGCTGCTCAGCATCCAGGGCAAGGTCGACGCCATCAGCGTGCAGCAGCTGCGCCGGCACTCGCCCGGCCTGCAGGTGATCTACTGGTGGGGCGACATCCTCAGCGACACGGCGCTGGCCCGCATCCGGGACGTGGCGGGATTTGCCGACCGCATCCTGATCTCCTATGCCGGCAGTCATGCGCAACTGGAAAGGCTATACGGACAACAGCTGGTGTATTTCCCCTTCGGTGTCTCCCCGGCGTTTCACTGCGTCGGCACCCCAGCCGCCCGGGAGCGCCGCCGCTTCAGCAACGCGGTCAGTTTCGTCGGGACCTGCTACCCGGAACGCTGTGAACTGCTACGCTATCTGAACAGCGAGCTGGCGTCACCGGTTGCGGTCTGGGGCCGTGGCTGGCGCCACTGCCATGACGTGCGAGGACGTGGCGCACTGACGTTGCGCGAAAGCCAGCTGGTGCATGCCTGCTCGAAAATCTCCCTCAACCTGCACCATGCCGGCAGCGACGATGGCGGCAACATGAAATTCTGGGAAATTCCGGCAGCCGGTGGATTCCAGCTCTGTGACTGGCAGCCGGCACTTGCGGCAACCGCGCACGGCAAGCACACCGTTTACTGCCGCTCCCTGCCCGAGTTTGCCGCCAGGATCCGCTATTACCTGGCGCATGCGGATGAACGCCTGCAACTCGCCCGCGCGGCGCAACAGGCAGCCCTGGGTACAGCCGACTATGCCTCGCGCCTGGCCGCGCTGCTGCAGGGCCTGTCGTGAAGGGATGACACGTCCAGCCCGTCTCCACCCCGGCGAGTTATGCCTTGACAGCCCTCAACGGCGGACTTAGAGTCCCCACAGCTTAGTTTCAGGTGTCCCGAGAACTTTCGTTCAAGGGATGAAACGGGAAGCCGGTGCGTCAACATGACAATTCCGGCGCTGCCCCCGCAACGGTAAGCGAGTCAAGGTGAACCCATACGCCACTGCGCACTGCGCGGGAAGGCGGTTCACCGGGAAACATCCCGCTCGCAAGCCCGGAGACCGGCCTGGAATTTTGACTTGGACGTATCGCGGGGGGCGATACAGACAGACGCACCATGTTCCTTCCTGTCTCCTTCCTCCGCACCCATTAACCGGCGGCGCGGGTGTGCGCTGCGTACACAAGGAAGACACCATGCCAGCAAACCTTTTGCCGGGCACATGCATCCTGGCAGCCCTGACAACTCCCGGGCTGGCAGCAGCCGCCAGCGGGGATATGCAGGACAGCATCATCGTCACGGCGACCCGCATTCCGACGCCATCGAGCCGCATCGGCAGCAGTGTGAGTGTGATCACGGCAGCGGATATCGCCAATCACCAGTATCGTTCCGCGACCGAGGCATTGCAGTCCATCCCCTCCCTGAGCGTTATCCGCAACGGTGGTCCCGGCAAGCTGACATCGATCTTCAGCCGCGGCACCAATGCGAACCACACGCTGGTGCTGATTGATGGCATCGAGATCAACGATCCCAGCAATACCGACGGCCGCGTCGACCTGTCGCACCTGTACATCGGCGATATCGAAAGGATCGAGGTGCTGCACGGCCCGCAAAGCACGCTGTACGGCTCGGACGCCATCGGTGCCGTCATCCAGATCTTCACCAAGAAGGGCAGCGGTGCAACCACAATCAGCGGCACGCTGGAAGGCGGCTCGTTCGACACCTTCAACGAGTATGCCTACCTGAGCGGTGCAAACCGGCAGTTGTCCTACACGTTCAATGTCCAGCACACCGACACGGACGGCGTATCGGCACTGTCCGGCGATTTTCGCCAGCCCAACGGGGTGCTCGATGACGACGGCAACGAGGGCCTGAATGTCTCCAGCCGCCTCGTTTACGATGTGACGGAGATGCTCGAATTTGACTTCAGCGGTCGCTACACGAAATCCGACAATGACCTGGACCTGAATGTCTTTCCGGTTCAGGACGATTCGGACAGCGACAACACCACCGAACAGCTGATCCTGGGCCTGAACACGCGGCTGGTCCTTTTCGAAGGGCGCACCGAGCACCGTCTTGGAATCAGCTATACGGACATCGACCGCCGCGACCGCGATGATTACGATCCCGTCAACTCGCTGGATTACCTGCGGGCAAGCAACAAGGGCAAGAAGCTCAAGTTTGACCTGCAGAACGATGTCTATCTTTCCGCGGCGCATACCCTGACCCTGGGCGTCGAGACCGAGGAAGACAAAATCGATGCCAGCCTGGACTCGCAAAGCGCGTTCGGACCCTATGTTTCCAGCGCCAATGCGGACCAGCGCAACAATGCCGTCTACTTTCAGGACCAGTTCAGCGCCGGGGAAAACCTAACCGGGACGGCAGGCGTGCGTTACGATGACTATGAGGATTTCGACGCCAGGACCACCTGGCGGCTGGCCCTTTCCTACGACCTGCCAGGCAGCGGCACCCGCCTGAAGGGCTCTTACGCGACAGGATTCAAGGCCCCCACCCTGACCCAGCTGTACGGCGTATCCGTGAGTTCCTTCGGCCCGTTCACGGGCAACCCGGACCTCGACCCGGAAACCAGCAAGGGCTGGGAACTGGGATTCGAGCAGTCACTGGCGCGTATCCGCTCGCAATTCGGGGCAACGTATTACCGCAACGATATCGATGACCTGATTACCTTCGACGACACCTTCACCACCAACATCAACCGGCAGGAAGTCAGGACCTACGGCGTCGAAGCCTTTCTCAAAACGGAATTTTCCAGCCACTGGAACAGCACGCTCAGCTACAGTTATACCCGTGCCGTTGACAGGCAAACCGATCAGAACCTGCGGCGGCGTCCGTTGCAGAAGGCCGTGCTCAACCTGGCCTATACGCCGCGCGACGATCTCGGGGTGTACGTCGAGAACATCCTCATCGGCAACCGCTACGACACCGACCCGAATACAGGTGCCCGCATCCGGCGTGGCAGCTACTTTGTCAGCAACCTTGCGGCATCCTGGGATGTCAATCCGCACTGGGAACTGTTCGGGCGGGTGGAGAACCTGTTCGACCGGGATTACGAAGAACCCACCGGATTCGAGCAGCCGGGCAGAGGCGTTTACGTCGGCGTCAAGGCAAGTACGCGATAACGTCGATGCGCATCCTCCGTCTCAGCCACTTCGTTGCCATCTCGCTGGCCCTGCATGCCGCCGCCCTGCTTGTGGTGCGCCATCACGCGCCGGCAAGGGACTGGACGGCAGGCCCTGTGATCGTCAGTCTGGTGCGGCCCCGGGAAAGCGGCACAGCCAGCAGTGAAAAGGTCGCAGGGGGAGGCAAAACACAGTCTGTTTCCAGCACAGGTGCGACAACTGCAGTGAAAAAGGTACAGCCACAACGCCAGCCGGCGAGGGTTCCCGCAACACGCCCTGCAGCGACGGAGAAACTGCCTGATATTGCGACACCAGCTGGACCTGTACAGCAGCACACCGCCGAACGTACAGCCACCACCGCGGCGCTTGAGCAACAGGTACTCGATAGCCTGCGTGCCGCATTAATGCCGCATTTCAGTTACCCGCTGCTGGCACGCCGGCGGGGCTGGGAAGGCATTGTGCGCGTGGGGGTGCGCGTCGAGGCCAATGGCGATCTGACCCGGCTGCACCTGGTCGAGCCCTGTCCTTACGGCGTGCTCAACACTGCTGCAATCAACAGCCTGGCGCGGCTGGCGCGGCTTCCGAACGCAGGTAACTGGCTGCATGGCGGCCATGTCGACCTGGTACTTCCCGTTGAATACCGTCTGCTGGAGGGCTGACACATGGGCAACCGACTGACGAAGATCTATACCCGGACCGGCGATGACGGCAGCACGGGTTTATCCGGTGGTGCACGCATCGCCAAGGACCACCCCCGAGTCGAGGCCATCGGGACAGTCGATGAACTCAACAGCGCCATCGGGATCGTCCTGACGCATGCGCCGCCGGCAGCCGTCGACGCCATGCTTACAGACATCCAGCACACCCTGTTTGACCTGGGCGGGGAACTCAGTATGCCGGAAACCACCTGTATCACGGGTGAGCAGGTCACCCGGCTGGAACAATGGCTGGATACGCTCAATGCCGACCTGCCGCCGCTGAGGGAATTCATCCTGCCAGGCGGCAGTCCTGCTGCAGCCGCCTGCCACCTGGCGCGTGCCATCTGCCGGCGGGCGGAGCGCCGCCTGCACACGCTGTCGCAAAGGGAGGCCATCAACCCGGCGGCGGCAGGTTATCTGAACCGCCTGTCCGACCTGCTGTTCGTGATTTGCCGGGAACTCAACCGGGTGGCTGGCAAAACGGATGTATTCTGGAAGCATGAAAGAAAGTGAGAAGTGAGAAGTGAGAAGTGAGAAGTGAGAAGTGAGAAGTGAGAAGTGAGAAGTGAGAAGTGAGAAGTGAGAAGTGAGAAGTGAGAAGTGAGAAGTGAGAAGTGAGAAGTGAGAAGTGAGA
>JASFOC010000195.1:0-5436 GCA_050116715.1 Gammaproteobacteria bacterium | reverse complement strand
TGATATCCGGGCGCTGATGAGCGGCGTGGAGGCAGACAGTGACGGTGGCCTGCTGGGTGTCCCGGTTGCCGACACCATGAAGCGCGTTGCCGCGGACGGTCGGGTTACTGCCACGGTCGATCGCGGCGGTCTATGGCATGCCCTCACGCCGCAGATGTTCCGGCTGGAAGCCTTGCGCGCTGCCCTGCGCCAGGCGATTGCAGCAAACAGCCTGGTTACCGACGAGGCCTCCGCCATGGAACTGGCCGGTTACCGGCCGCTGATGGTGCAGGGGCACCGCGACAATATCAAGATCACGCTGCCGGCCGACCTGGCACTGGCTGCATTCTACCTGCAGGCGGAAAAACGATGATGCGAATCGGTCAGGGGTTTGACGCGCACGCCTTCAAGGAAGGTGGCAGACTGGTGCTGGGCGGGGTGGTGATTCCCGCGGCGCGCAGCCTGGAGGCGCACTCCGACGGTGACGTGGTGCTGCATGCCATCTGTGATGCGTTGCTTGGGGCTGCCGGGCTCGGGGACATCGGCGGACATTTTCCCCCGAGTGATCCGGCCTACAGGGGCATCGACAGCCGCCTGTTGTTGCGCCGCAGTTACGAACGGGTCGCCGGCGAAGGCTACCGGGTCGTTAACATCGATATCACCATCATTGCGCAGGCGCCGCGACTCGCACCGTACACAGAGGCCATGCGCGCAAACATAGCCGCAGACCTGCAGGTGCACACGCGTTACGTCAACGTCAAGGCCACCACGACCGAACACCTCGGTTTCACCGGCAGAGAAGAGGGGATCGCCGCGCTTGCCGTTGTGCTGCTGGATGGCTGAGCGCGGGGGATGCGCCGTCAGTGTTTGTCCCGCAGCAGCCCGGTGATTATTTCAACAGTGCTGCTGCGAGTCAGCAAGCCTCGATCCGGATAGCCTCTTCATGACTGCCGGTTGGTCGCCGCTGATAGCTTCTGTGCGACACTTTGTCACACATTTGCCGGTAACAACGTTTGATCCTGATCAATACATGCCTGCCGGCGTTTATGTCATGGTTCGACCCAGGCAGTCCCGGACTGCAGGGCTGTGCCTGCAACACACGGAGTGAATCTCGTGACAGCTACTCAAGCACTTTTCCATAAACCCGTGATGAGGCGGTTGCTGCCTGTTGCGCTTTGCATTTCACTTGCATTTGCCCAGGCACTGCATGCCGGGACGGTCAAGGGACGCATCCAGACGGTTTCCACACAGGCCGGGAGCATCCAGATCGGTGTGAATGACAGCAAGGTCGTGATACGCACTGATGCCAACACAAGGTTTGACGGTTTCAGCGACATCGCCGAACTCGGTCCCCCGGATCTCATCGAGGTCGAGGTCGAGCCCGGACAACCCGCAACGAAGATCACGAAGGTCGTGTTCGCGCTGCCACCGGGTGTGGAAATCGATACCGGGGATTTGCTGAAAGTCATGACCGGTGAGCGGCCCTACCATCTCTACGATGCCCGCCCGATGAGACGTTTCGGCAATGCCCATATTCCCGGGGCGAGAGCGGCGCATCCGGGGGACGAAAATTTCCTCAGCCTGCTTCCCGGGAACAAGGATGAACTGCTGATCTTTTATTGTGGCGGACCGACCTGCCCGTATACCGGGATGGCGGTAGATCTGGCACGGGAAGCCGGCTACACCAACCTCAGGGGCTACCAGGCAGGCCTGCCTGGCTGGATAGAGAGCATGCTTCCGGTACATTCCGATGCTGTCTGGCTGGCGCAGAATCTGAATCAGCAGACCGTGATCCTGGACGTGCGTGACATTCAGGCCAGCAGTGCATCCCATATCCAGGGCGCGGTGGCTCTGCCGGTGGCAGATATACAGGCCATGACCCGGCGCTTCATCGCGCAGAAAACCGTCCCTGAACTGCCGGGCGTAACCGACCTGCGGGCCCCTGTTGTGATCTATGCGAACAGCCATACCTCCAGGGAGGCGCTGCTGGCTTACAAGGAACTGCGCGACTGGGGCTACTCGCGTGCCACCGTGCTCTACCAGGGCCTCACCGGCTGGCAGCAGGCCAGCCTGCCGACTGCAGCAGGTCCTGCGGCAACAGAGATTGTCTACCGGAAAAAGCTTGCCCCCGGCGCCATTGCGCCCGAGGAATTTGCCGCACTGGAAAAGAGCCGTGAAGGGGTCTATTTCCTCGACGTGCGCAGCGACAAGGAAGTCGCCAGCGGCATGCTCAGGGATGCCCGCCACATCCCGCTGGAGAAACTGGCGGATGCCGCCAGCGACTTGCCCGGGGACCGGGAAATCATCATTTACTGTGCCAATGGTATTCGTGCCGAGATGGCCTATGAGACGCTCGGCAACATGGGCATCAAGGCCCGTTTCCTGAACGAAACCATCAGCATCGATACTCAGGGCAACTACCGGCTTTAGGCCAGAAGCCTCCACGCGTGCAAAGGCGGGAATTCCTCAAACTCTCTGCCCTGCTGGGCTCGGCAGGTGCATTGCCGTCCCTGCTGCTGGGCGGTTGCTCGACCCCGCCCCTGCCGGGCAGCGGCGAGGTCAACACCTGCCAGACGGTGTGCAATATCTGTTTCTGGCAGTGTGCCGCCACCCTCTATACAGAGAATGACCAGCCCTGGAAGGTGGTGGGTAATCCGCAGGATCCCCACTGCAATGGCCGGCTCTGCACCCGCGGTAGCGGTGGTATTGCCAGCTACAGCGATCCGGATCGCCTGAAACAGCCGCTGCTCAGGGTAACCCGAAACGGCAAACAGACTTTCAGGCCGGCCACCTGGGAGGAGGCGTTCGATGTCATTGCCGGAAAGATGGAAACTATCGCCGCACAGCACGGCAGCGACCGCATCGCCCTGTTCTCGCATGGCGATGGCGGCAAACACTTCCAGCGGCTGCTGCAGGCATATGGATCCTGTGCTGCTGCCCATCCGTCCTTTGCCCAGTGCCGCGGACCGCGTGAAATCGCCTTCGGTCTGACCTTTGGTGAAGGCGTGGGGTCGCCGGATCGTACCGACATGGCCAATTCCCGCTGTATCGTGTTGATCGGTTCCCATATCGGTGAAAACCTGCACAACAGCCAGGTACAGACCCTGATGCAGGCACTCGACCAGGGCGCCACGCTGATAACCGTCGATCCGCGTTTCTCGGTGCCGGCATCCAAGTCCAGGTACTGGCTGCCAATCAAGCCCGGTACCGACATCGCCCTGCTGCTGGCCTGGATGAACGTGCTCATCAGGGAGCAGTTGTACGACCGCGACTATGTCGACCGGTACTGCAGCGGTTTCGCTGAACTGGCCCGGCATGTACAGCCCTTTACACCTGAATGGGCCTGGCTGGAAACCGGACTCGAGCCGGCGCAGATCCGCGAGACTGCCCGTGCCATGGCGCATGCTGCACCGGCCGCGCTCGTCCACCCGGGCCGTCACGTCACCTGGTACGGCGACGACACCCAGCGTTGCCGGGCCATTGCCATCCTCAATGCACTGCTCGGTTCCTGGGGTCGGCCCGGCGGTTTCTATCAGCAGGAGAAGGTCGATTTGCCCGCGTATCCCGCGCCCGAACCCCCTGCACCGGAACACGACTGGAAGGCCATCGTTCAGGCAGAGTACCCGCTGGTGACCAGCGGGATCAGCAACGCCCTGGTCGACCATTCGGTAGGCAAGGATGCCTTTTTCAAGGGCTGGTTCATCTACGCGACCAACCTGGTTACCACCATTCCCGGGATCCGTGCACAGCTGGAGCAGGCTGCAGAATCCCTGGAGCTGATCGTGGTGGTCGACACCATGCCGGCGGAGATCACCGGTTACGCCGACGTGGTGCTGCCGGAGTGCACCTACCTGGAGCGTTATGATGACCTGCGCAACAAGGCCGAACGTGTCCCCACCCTGGCACTGCGCAGCCCGGGCTTTACACCCCGCTACGAGAGCAGGCCTGCCTGGTGGATCGCCAGGGGTCTTGCCGGTCGACTCGGTCTGGAGAAATACTTCCCGTGGGAGGATTACCGCGAGGTCCTGGACTGGCAGTTGCAGCAGGTCGGTTCCTCACTGGCGGAGATGGAGCGTATCGGGGTCAAGGCTTTTCCCCGCAAGACGCCGCTCTATTTCGAAGCAGGCCAGCCGGCCAGGTTCAACACCCCCGGCAACAGGATCGCGCTCTATTCGCAGCAACTGGCCGATGCCGGACATGACCCGCTGCCCGGGTACACGCCGCCGGAGCGCCCCCCCGAGGGATATTTCCACCTCAATTACGGACGTGCCGCGGCGCATACCTTCGGGCGCACTATCAACAACCCCCTGCTGTTCGAGCTGATGCCGGAGAACACCGTCTGGGTGCATCCTGCCGCGGCCAGCACCCTGGGTGTCGCCAGCGGCGAATACGTCCGCCTGAAAAACCCCGCGGGTACGCACAGCAACCGCATCCGCGTACGGGTCACCCAGCGTATCCGTCCCGACTCGGTGTTCATGGTGCACGGTTTTGGTCATACCGATCCCCGCCAGCGTCTGGCCCATGGCGCGGGTGCCGATGATGCCGGGCTGATGCACAACATCAAGATCGATCCCGTCATGGGGGGCACCGGGATGCGCGCCAGTTTCGTCACCCTGGTCCGCGAGGAGGCCTGAGTTGATCCACTATGCCATGGTGATCGATACCATCACCTGCATCGGTTGCGGCGACTGTGTCGTGGCCTGCAAGAACGAGAACCACGTTCCGGCGGGCCTCAACCGCGACTGGGTGGTCGAGGAGACCCGCGGCGAATATCCGCATCTGCACACCGAGTTCCGTTCCGAGCGCTGCAATCACTGCAGCCACGCCACCTGTGTCACTAACTGCCCGACCGGGGCCAGCCACTACTGGAAGGATACCAATATCGTGCTGGTCGCGGCGGAGAAGTGCACCGGCTGCAAGGCCTGCATCGCCGCCTGCCCCTATGACGCCCGGCTGATCATGCACCCGCAGGGCTATATCGATAAATGCACATTCTGCCACCACCGCCTGGCGCAGGGGCTGGACCCGGCCTGTGTCTCGGCCTGCCCGACACGCTGCATGTATTTCGGCATCCTGGACGATCCTGAAAGCCGGGTCAGCCGCCTGCTGCGCAGCCGTACGCACAAAACACTGCTGCCGGAGACCGGCAACATCCCCAACGTTTACTACCTGGTGTGAGAGACAGCATGGTCGAAGAACTCCTGGTAACCGCACGCTACAACGCCAAGGTGGATCCGGTCCTGGCCATCTGGAGCTGGGAGATTCCCGTCTACCTGTTCCTGGGCGGACTCACGGCCGGCATCATGTGCTTTGCCGCCTATGCCGTGCTGGCACGCAGGGCCGCCGACATGCCGTTCACCCATGACCGCTTCGCGCTGTGGGCGCCGCTTGTCCTGTCTGTCGGTATGACGGCACTGTTCCTCGACCTGGAACACAAGCTCTATGTGTTCCGCTTCT
>JASFOC010000194.1:0-5482 GCA_050116715.1 Gammaproteobacteria bacterium | reverse complement strand
CTTCCAGTGTTCTTTTGACATCATCAAAGCCGACATCACCGGGATTGACGAGTTCTTCAACATAAGCCAGCCGGATTTCTTCTACCAGTTCTTCCGGATACAGATCGCAGGCAGTATTCACCATTGTGCTCCAGATAAAGCTTGGTTTTTTCTCGACCTTGAACAAAAACAACTCCTTCAGATAAGCGATGATGCTCTCCCGTTCCAACTGCCCTTCGACATAAAGATCCACCAGAGCATCGAGTGCCGCACTGCGCACCCATTCATTGACCCCGGGGTCCTCGATCAATCGCTTGATGGGTCCAAGATCACCGTAACAGAGAGAGGCCAGCATGCGCCCCAGGTCTTCTGTGACCACATCTCCCGTGAGTTCCATGACAATCTCGCCTGGCGTCGCAACAAAATCCACCAGCAAGGGGTAGGCTGCAGCCTCGCGGAACTGGGCCAGCAGATACATGGCATAAATGTGCCGAATATACCTCTCGTCCTTATTCAACAGGGCTTCCGGGTCAGCGGCCGCACGTCGCAATTCCTCCAGTAACAACGGTATGATTGACCCGTGCTGATCAATTGCTTCGGTCAGGATATCCTCGGGAAATTCACCCGTGTTGAACTCAAGCTGTGAAAATAGTGCTTCTGCATCCACTGATTTGATTTCCACTCGTGTAGGGTGAGCGTCTCCCGGAGGCAGTATCTACTGATTTCGGTTACCGGGTTATGGCGCTGGCTGATACGACATTATATTCCACAGAGTTACAATCGCAGTACTGACAATCTTCACGACCCATACAACTACCCGATAATATGAGCCGGAAAACCAAACACGTACCCGTCTCGCTGCACCCGCTGTCTGTCGACCAGCTCCCCAAGGAGGAAATCAGCACCATCCTGCGTGGCGCAGATGAACTGATTATGAACGGTGGCCGGACGCTGCTCGCCAGGGTTCTCAAAGGATCGCGCGAAAAGAAAATCCTTTAACTGGAATTGGACCACTCACCCGCCTACGGGGCATTCCGCGATCTCACCATCGAAGACATCACTGCACACATTGACTGGCTGATCGTCAATGACTACCTCGGCATCGAATACGATTACCGGCTCCCACTGCTGATTTACAGGTCACGCGGCTGGGCCATTGAGCGGGAGACCTATGCGAATGAATTGATGGAATACATCAACAAGTGGCTGGCCAATCCAGCGACCACACCGGATATTGGCTGGCTCAACAACAAGCATCATGAAGTGCTCTTTCTCCTGCTGGATCGCATTGAGGCCTCACAGAACCCGAAGTATCTGCCTGTACTCAAAGTCTGGGCGTCTGACACAAGCCGGAAACTCGCCCGAAGGATTCATTCAGTCATGCGCGTGTACGTAGTGAGTAACCGGCAGTTGGGCTGTGTCTGCCCGGCTCCCCCTGAGGGAGGGCTGATTTGGTTTGCGAAGTCACGATCCGGTCACGTTGGAATATTGAAATATCCGGCCAACATTAAGATGGCATCTACAACACCTTGTCGGATAGGAAAATTATTTGGCACATGTGGAAGTAGCAGTATACCGGTACGGGGACTTTCTACCGCGAATGGGGACTGTAGTCCCCTGCCCGGTCTGCGCCTGCAGGAATCTGTATATGACTGTTTTTCTTGAGGTATTTATGGTGGCCAGGGACAGAATCGAACTGCCGACACGGGGATTTTCAGTCCCCTGCTCTACCAACTGAGCTACCTGGCCGGATACGGAATGGAGCCGCGTATTAAACCGGGAGCACGGCCGCGAGTCAAGACTCGGGCGGTTTTTACCTCAACCCCGCGACAGCAGGTTTTAAAGCAGGCATTCAGGCAGGCATTCAGCTGTCGCGGTCACCGCCATACTGGTGCTGGTAGTAATGCCGGTATTCACCGCTGCGGACCCGGTCGCACCATGACCTGTTTTCCAGGTACCACTGGATGGTGATTTCTATGCCGGCGGCAAAATCGTGCTGCGGGGTCCAGCCCAGTTCCTCACGCATCTTGCCGGCATCGATGGCGTAGCGCCGGTCATGACCGGGACGGTCACGCACAAAGCTGATCTGTTCACGGTAGGATGCCACCCCCGGCTGGCAGCTATCCAGCCGGTCGCAGATCAGGTTGACGATATCGATGTTTTGCCACTCGTTGCAGCCACCGATGTTGTAGACCTCTCCGGGACGGCCCTGCTCAAGCACGGTCTCGATGCCGCTGCAGTGATCATCGACATAGAGCCAGTCGCGAATATTCCTGCCGTCACCGTAGACCGGGATCGGCCTGCCTTCGAGTGCATTGAGGATCGCAAGGGGGATGAGTTTCTCGGGAAACTGGTAAGGCCCGTAGTTATTGGAACAGTTGGTAGTCAGTACGGGCAGACCATAGGTGTGGTGATAGGCGCGCACCAGATGATCGGACGCGGCCTTTGATGCCGAGTATGGACTGTTCGGCGCATAGGGATGCCGCTCGGTGAAGGCCGGTTCATCTGCGCCCAGGCTGCCGTAGACTTCATCGGTGGAGACATGCAGGAAGCGGGCTTGCGCCGGCATGGGTGACCAGGCCGTCTTCGCCGCTTCCAGCAACGCGAAGGTTCCCTGGATATTGGTGGTGATAAACGCATCGGGACCGAGAATCGACCGGTCCACGTGGGATTCGGCGGCAAAGTTCACGACGGTGTCGACCTGTTCCTCCCGCAGCACTTGCAGCACGAGTTCACGGTTGGTGATGTCACCGTGCACGAAGCGGTAGCCGGGTGCGGACTCGACCTCCGCCAGACTCTCGAGGTTGCCGGCATACGTCAGGGCGTCGAGGTTGATAACCCGGTCACCGGCATGCCGGCGCATCCAGTAGCGGATGAAGTTGGAACCGATAAATCCGGCGCCGCCGGTTACCAGCAGTCTGCGCATGTATAGAGTTCCTTCAGCATGGTTCTCAGGCTGTCACGCCAGGCGGGCACCGGCCCTTCGAGACAGGCCTGGATCCTGGTCGTGTCGAGTACCGAGTAGGCAGGACGGGCAGCCGCGACCGGGTATTCAGCGGTGCTGATCGGCAGGACCGATTCTGTCCTGATCCCGAAGCCGATACGCCGGGCCTCTTCCAGGATCGCGACTGTGAAATCGTACCAGGTGGTCTCTCCAGCAGCCGTGAAATGAAACACCCCACGGGTGTCGCAGCTTGTCAGCGCGGCAATAGCCTGTGCAATATCGGCTGCGGAGGTTGGCGTTCCCGTCTGGTCCTTCACAACGCGCAACACCTGCCCCGTGGCGGCCAGCCGCAGCATGGTCTTCACAAAGTTCCTGCCCCGAACGCCATAAACCCAGGCGGTGCGCAGCACGATTGCCTCCGGCAGCGCCGCCAGCACGGCCTGCTCTCCCGCCAGCTTGCTGCGACCGTAGACGCTCTGCGGCCCGGTGGCATCCGTTTCCCGGTAGGGGCGTTGCTGGCGCCCGTCGAATACATAGTCGGTTGACATGTGCAGCAAGCGTCCGCCGCAGCCTGCAACCGTCTGCGCGAGGCACTCTGCGCCGTCCCGGTTGATCCGAAAGGCAGTTGCGGCCTCGGTCTCCGCCTTGTCTACCTGGGTCCAGGCCGCACAGTTGATCACCCAGTCGGGCTTGTGGGTGGTGACTGCCTGCCGGATCTGGTCGGGGCGCAGCAGGTTAAGCTCCTGCTTTGGCGGCGCGACCACTGCATGCTCGCGGCGCCGGAAATAACTGGCCACCTCGCTGCCCAGCTGCCCGAAAGCGCCGGTAACCAGCACTTTCACGGCAGCGCACCGTAGGTTGGCAAGTGCCGCGCCTCCGCCAGCAGCGGGTAGTTCCTGTCCTTGTCGGACAGCAGGTAATCCATCTCCGGCCAGCCAATCGCCAGCGCAGGATCGTTCCAGGCAATACCGTATTCATCGCCGGGGGCATAGTAGTCGGTACACTTGTAGAGGAAATCGACCTGCTCGCTCAGCACGCAAAAGCCATGCGCAAAACCCGGCGGGATATACAGCTGCAGCTGGTTCTCCCCGGAAAGCTCGACACCGGTGCAATGGCCGAAATACGGCGATCCCCGGCGAATATCCACGGCGACATCGAAAATCCTGCCAGTGGCGACGCGCACCAGTTTGCCCTGGGGATGGTCGAGCTGGTAATGCAGCCCCCGGAGTACGGCGCGTCCCGAGCGGGAATGGTTGTCCTGCACGAAGCCAGCGGGTATTCCGAGCTCCGCATAGCGGCGGGCATGGTAGGTTTCGAGGAAAAAACCGCGCGCATCGCGATGCACATCGGGCTCGATCAACAGCAGTTCAGGATGGTCTGTCGGCAGCAACTTCATGGAGAAACTCAATACGCCTTCAGAAGCTCGAGCAGGTAAGCACCGTAGTTGTTATTGCGCATCGGCAAGGCCAGCTGTTCCAGCTGCGCGTCGTTGATGTAGCCCATGCGGTAGGCGACCTCCTCGATGCAGGCGATCTTCAGCCCCTGGCGTTGCTCGATTGCCTCGACGAAGGTCGCGGCCTGCAGCAGGGACTCGTGGGTGCCGGTATCCAGCCAGGCATTGCCCCTGCCCAGCAGCTCCACGCGCAAGGCCTGCTGCGCCAGGTAGACATTGTTCAGGTCCGTGATTTCCAGCTCACCACGGGCGGAACGACTCAGCCCGGCCGCAATATCCGCCACCTGCGCATCGTAAAAGTACAGGCCGGTGACAGCATAGCGGGATTTTGGCTGTTGCGGCTTTTCCTCGATATTCACGACCTGGCCGTCCGCACTGAATTCGACCACACCGTAACGCCCGGGGTCGCGAACCCGGTACGCAAACACCGTCGCCCCGCTGTGCGGACTGGCCACCCTTTTTTGCAGGATGGAGGCCAGTCCGTGGCCATAGAAAATGTTGTCCCCGAGTATCAGGCAGACGGGCTCGCCTGCAATGAAGTCACGACCGATAATGAACGCTTCGGCCAGCCCGCCGGGCTCGGCCTGTTCAGCGAACTGGATATTCAGGCCCAGCTGGCTGCCGTCGGCGAGCAGCTGCCGGAACAGCGGCAGATCCTGCGGGGTGGTAATCAGCAGGATATCCCGTATCCCTGCCAGCATCAGTGTTGACAGGGGATAATAGATCAGCGGCTTGTCATAGACCGGCATCAGCTGCTTGCTGATGGCGCAGGTCAGTGGATACAGGCGGGTGCCGCTGCCACCGGCGAGGATAATGCCCTTCATGGCCTTGGCCCCAGGATGCGAAAAAACCGCCGTTCAGGCGCGCGCTTACCTGGAAGTCGCGTCAGCGCACAGACATTCCACGGCCGGCAGCGGTTACTTGAGCGCATCCGGTGCAACAAAGCCGCCTGGCAGCTCGGAACCTGCAGCGAAGAAAAACTTCTCCATCTCCGTTTCGAGGAATTTGCGTGCCTCGGGATCGATGGGCGAGATGCGGTGTTCATTGATCAGGATCGTCTGGTGTCGCAGCCACTGCTGCCAGGCTTCCCGGGAGACGTTCTCGAA
>JASFOC010000193.1:0-5499 GCA_050116715.1 Gammaproteobacteria bacterium | reverse complement strand
CGAATGGATCATGCATGATCCAGGCCTGGATTTTCTAACGGGTGATTACGAATACCGGCGCGAGGATGACAGCCTCATTGGCACCTCGATGGTGATGCATCGCTCCGGCCGGGCGATGCTTGAGAAGGCCGCCGGTTCTGGAAAGGTAGTGATGGAGGCGAATGAGATAGGGATATATGTCGCTGATCATTTTGGAGATATCCATACACTGAGTGTGCCACGGGAAACATTCCGTGCCCTCGGAGGTTTCCCGCACGGGTTCAAGGTTTGTGAGGACGTGCATTTTCTGTCACGCCTGTGTGCAGTGAGTCACAGGGCCGGTGTTATTTGTCGACCGCTGGGCGTTTACCTTATACATGGCTCCAGCGCCACCCGGTCAGATCCACTCAAATCCCAGGAATATAATGTGCAGGCATTGCTTGATCTCAAGCGCCTTGCCGGTGATTTTCCGGGACCAGTCAGGCAAGGTGTCATGGGCCGCCTGAGAACCGGCCGGTTGAATCTTGGCTACGCCCTCGTCAGATCAGGCAGGAAAAGGGATGCGCTTGCAGTGGTACTGCCTTCGCTGGTCGAAACGCCGGGCTGGAAATCATTACGTAATGTACTGAGTATCCTGAAGGGATAATCGTGCATATTCAGGTCGATATCCGGCGCCTGCCAGGCACTGATCTGCTGCAGAATACGCTCAGGCATAACTGTACGCAGCGGTCTGGAGAGGGTGGTCTGCGGCAGCAAAGTATATGCAAACCATGCCGTTAACATACTGGATAAGAGAGAGCGGGTGATGGCGAAAGTATCCGGTCAGTGAAGCTGGTTTCAGCCGAAACCGGGTTCTATTCAAGGGAGGATCAATTGGTTAGTCAGACAGTAAGGTCGCGGGCGCCGTTGCGGCTCGGGTTGGCCGGTGGCGGTACAGATGTGTCACCCTACAGCGAGTTGTACGGGGGCTACGTGCTCAATGCCGCAATCGATATGTATGCCTATTGTACTATCAGTACCCGCGACGATGGTGCGCTGGAATTCCGTGCTGCCGATCTTGGAGAGATCTGGACATCTACGGCCGAAAATGAGCTGGCACTTGAAGGATCACTCATATTGCACAAAGCGATTCACAATCGCATTGTCAGGGATTTCAATGCTGGCCGGCCGCTTGCTGTCAAGGTTGTGACCAGTGCTGATGCGCCTCCCGGAAGTGGTCTTGGAACATCATCTACGATGGTGGTGGCGATCCTTCGCGCCTACCAGGAGTTGCTGAAGTTGCCACTGGGTGAATATGATTTGGCCCAGCTGGCATATGATATCGAGCGCAAGGATTGTGGGCTGGCTGGGGGCAAGCAGGATCAGTATGCAGCAACATTCGGTGGTTTCAATTTTATGGAGTTTTATGCAGGTGATCGGGTGATAGTCAATCCGCTGCGAATTCGAGGGGATATCATCAACGAGATCGAAAGCAGCATGCTGCTTTATTTTACCGGTCGCTCACGTGAATCAGCCAATATCATCAAGGAACAGATACAGTCTGCCGGATCAGGTGATGATAAGTCACTGCAGGCAATGCACAGCGTCAGGCAGAGTGCTGTCGAGATGAAGGAAGCGTTGCTCAAGGCCGATATAAGGACTATGGCAGGGATACTCGGTGAGTCATGGAAAGCAAAGCGCGCCATGGCGAAGTCGATTACAAATCCCCTCATTGACAGGATATACGACCGCGCGCTGGCGGCCGGTGCAATATCAGCAAAAATCTCGGGTGCAGGCGGGGGCGGGTTCATGATGTTATTTGTCGAGCCAACATCCAGGCTCGATGTGATGGCGGCGATTTCGGATCTGGAAGGTTCGTTTTACAGGTTCCATTTTACCAAGGAAGGTGCGCAAGGCTGGTCAGTATGAAAGATGAGGTGATACACGGGGAAATTGCCGATTCCATCAGCGTCAAGCAGAAAATTCTTGCGGATGTTGCACTTGTCAGTTCAGTAAGGCAGGTGGCTGATGAATGTATCGCAGCCTACAGGCGGGGTAATCGTGTGCTGCTGGCAGGAAACGGTGGCAGTGCCGCCGATGCGCAGCATCTTGCTGCGGAATTTGTGGGCAGGTATGGTTTCAACAGACAGGGCCTGTCTGCTATCGCCTTCACCACAGACACATCGATGCTGACCGCAATCGGGAATGATTACGGCTTTGAACAGGTTTTTCGCCGTCAGCTTGAGGCCAACGGCAGTCAGGGTGATGTATTCGTTGGCATCAGTACCTCGGGTAATTCAGCCAACATCATCAGTGCACTTGAATTCGCCAGGGAGGCAGGCATCGTGACTGTAGGCCTGACCGGGCAGGGTGGAGGGAGAATGAAGGCGCTCTGTGACTATTCCATCCAGGTGCCTTCGACAAGCACACCCAGGATCCAGGAATCACATATCATGCTGGGTCACATCATCTGCGGCATCGTTGAAGACACATTGTTTGGCGGGCAAGAAGACCAGTGAAGGCAATTGTCCTTGCTGGCGGCCTGGGGACACGTCTCGCCAGCGTCACCGGTCAAATCCCCAAACCCATGGCGCCCGTCAGATCGCGCCCGTTTCTCGAATACCTGCTTGATTATCTGCTTGAGCAGGGCGCTGATGGAGTTGTCCTGGCAGTTTCTCACCAGTGGGAAATGATCCGCGAACATTTTGGTGATGTATACAGGGGTATACAACTCGATTATTCCGTTGAAGACGAACCCTTGGGCACCGGAGGTGCCATCCGCCAGGCCCTGGATACCCTTCCGGACAATGATGTCGTCGTGCTCAACGGGGATACGCTGTTCCGCGTTGACCTTGATGGATTGGCAGCTACGCACCGGAATGGTGGGGTGCTGCTCACAATTGCGCTTAAGCAGGTGACTGACACAGGTCGATTCGGACGTATCGAGATGTCGGCTGGTGGCGTGATTACCGGCTTCCTTGAAAAATCATCGGGTGGCCCGGGGTTGATAAACGGGGGCGTGTACATGCTGAATCGCCGTCTGTTTACTGCTTTTCCCATGCCCGCCCGGTTCTCATTCGAGCAGGATCTGGTCGAGCCGAATATTGCTGCTATACAACCCCGCGCATTTCAGTCCGGTGCCTATTTTATTGATATGGGGGTACCCGAAGACTACGCGCGTGCCCAGCACGAAATCGGTGTTTGATGATGTTGTCACGGCCGGCTGTATTCCTGGATCGTGATGGCGTCATCAACAGGGATTCCGGCTATGTCCATAAAAAAAATGAGTTTCATTTTCTGGATGGTGTTTTTGATGCATGTCTGGAAATGAGCAAGGCGGGATACCGGCTAATTATCATTACAAATCAGGCGGGTATCGCGCGCGGGTACTATACTGAAGATGCTTACCATCAACTCACAAACTGGATGCTTGGCGAATTCAGGCGGCATGGCAGTAAAATTGATGCCGTTTACTACTGCCCTCATCACCCCCTTCACGGTATCGGGAGGTATCGCCGTGATTGCAACTGTCGCAAGCCGGCCCCGGGCATGATTCTGCGTGCAGCCAGTGAACATTCGCTGGATTTGTCGCGCTCCATACTGGTTGGTGACAAGGCGACGGATATCGAGGCAGGGCGCGTGGCCGGCGTCGGTTGTTGTATTCTGGTGCTGACCGGCCATTCACCAGGCAATGCTGGCCGTGTCAAGGCAGACCGTGTCTATGCTGACCTGGCGGAGGTGGCGAATGCTCTTGTCAATAATCAACTTTGCACTGATTGCATTAGATAGACAAACCACAACGTTAGATTGACCAATGACCGGCACAGAAATACAGGAAAAAGACAATCTTCGTCTGTTGATGGTCACGGAGCTTTTTCTGCCGACAAAAGGCGGGACTGCGGTGTCTTTCGACGATGATTTCCGTCGGCTGGGTGGCAAGCAGGTGCATATAATTACCGCTGATGTGCCAGGTGCCGCGGAATTCGACAGCAATCACCCCAATAGCATCCATCGTCTGGTTCTTAAGCGGCGCAACTGGCTTAAACCGGAATCGCTGCTCATTTATGGCAAATTGTTTCTCGCATCTCTCTGGTTGACAGTGACAAGGCGGATTACGACTGTCTTTGCCGGCCGAGCCCTGCCGGAAGGCCTGGTTGCCCTGATTGTGGCGCGGCTGACCCGGCGTGCCGTGTATATTTATGCACACGGAGAGGAACTCACGGGGTGGGGGCGTGGCAGGAAATTCCAGGCAATGTGCTTCGCCATGCGCAATGCGGACGGGGTTCTTTCAAACAGTGATAATACTCGTGATATCCTCGTTAAGTTGATTGGTGTGGATCCCGAACGGGTCGAATTGATCTATCCGACTGTCGATGAGAACAGGTTCCGCCCCGGGTTGCCCTGTGATGACTTGCGCAGCGCACTTAGCCTCACTGGCGAAAAAAAACTCATCCTGTCAGTGGGGCGTCTGCAACGCAGGAAGGGTTTCGATAACGTCATCCATGCCCTGCCCGGATTGCTGGAACAGGGGCTGGACATTGAATACGCGCTGATCGGTATAGGCGATGACCTCGATTATCTGCAGGCTCTGGCAGGTGAAACTGGTGTGGCGGATCGTGTCCATTTTCTTGGACATGTCAGTTATCAGGATCTGCCACGCTGGTATAACGCCTGTAGCCTGTTTGCCATGCCAAACAGGGATATAGATGGTGATACAGAAGGATTTGGCCTGGTCTTTCTTGAAGTGGCGGCCAGCAGCAAGCCGGCCGTTGCTGGCAAGGCGGGAGGAACAGCTTCCGCGGTTGTGGATGGGGTGACAGGATTACGTGTGGACGGCGAAAATCTTGCTGAAATAACTGCAGCGATGAGTCGACTTCTTAAAGACCCTGTAGAATCAGCCAGCATGGGAAAGGCGGCACGTCAACGGGTGCTTGAAAACTTCATTCACAAGCGCAGGGTAGACCAGTTGCGCAGGCTGGCCCTGAAGGATGTGTGAGGTTTTTGTGGGCTGTTTTGCGAGAGTAAAAGTTTCAGCCGGAATACATTCCGGGTTCTCAAGACCTCAATGATGCAACTGGGCTATCGCCAGAAAATCGCTGCGACGACTGTGCTGGTGGTCCTGGTTATCATTTTGATGCTTGTGCTGGCGGAAGGTACTGTCCGACTCCGGCAGTGGTTGCAGACCGGGTATGCCGGGAAACTCGAGGACATCATCTACCAGGAAGATGGTTTGCGTTTGCTGGTTCCCAATGCCAGGACCCGTACGATTAGCATCAATTCACTTGGATTTCGCGGCCCGCCACTGACACAGCCCAAGCCTGCCGGTTATCTGCGTATTGCCTTTCTGGGCGCGTCCACCACGTTCTGCGCTGAAGTGAGTGGTAACGAGATGACGTGGCCGCATCTGGTAATCGAGGCCCTGAAGGATGAATACCCGGATATGGAGATTGACTATGTCAATGCCGCAGTGCCCGGTTATACAGTGAAGTCATCGCTGCGCAATTTCCGGACGCGGATTGCGCCTCTCCGTCCTGATGTTAC
>JASFOC010000192.1:0-5508 GCA_050116715.1 Gammaproteobacteria bacterium | reverse complement strand
CAGCCGACCCTGGCAGAGGAAATGGGCAAGCTGCAGGAGCGCATCACCTCCACCAAGACCGGTTCCATCACTTCCTTCCAGGCGGTGTACGTACCGGCAGATGACCTCACTGACCCGTCGCCCGCAACAACCTTTGCCCACCTCGACGCCACCCTGGTGTTGTCGCGCCAGGTCGCGGAACTCGGCATCTATCCTGCCGTGGATCCGCTGGATTCCACCAGCCGCCAGCTCGATCCGCTGGTCGTTGGCCAGGATCATTACGACACTGCGCGTGCGGTGCAGGGCACCTTGCAGCGCTACAAGGAACTCAAGGATATCATCGCGATTCTGGGCATGGATGAATTGTCCGAGGAAGACAAGCTGGTCGTGTCACGCGCCCGCAAGATGCAGCGTTTCCTGTCTCAGCCTTTCGCCGTGGCCGAGACCTTTACCGGCACTGCCGGCAAGTACGTATCACTCAAGGACACCATCACCGGGTTCAAGGGTATCGCGAACGGAGACTACGACAGCCTTCCGGAACAGGCCTTCTACATGGTTGGCAGCATCGATGAAGCAGCCGAGAAGGCTAAAACACTCTAATTCTGGGATGCTGATATGGCAATGACACTGCATGTCGATATCGTCAGCGCCGAGGCCGAAATCTTTTCGGGCACGGCAACGATGGTATACGCGCCCGCCGAGATGGGTGAAGTCGGTATTGCACCGCGTCACGCACCTTTGCTGACCCGGCTGAAGCCCGGGGAGGTCCGGGTGCAGTCACAGGATGGCAAGGAACAGTCGTTTTTCGTCTCCGGTGGCATGCTGGAGGTTCAGCCACACATCATCACGGTGCTGGCAGATACCGCCATCCGCGCAGCAGACATCGACGAGGCGCATGCCATGGAAGCCAAGTCCCGCGCCGAGAAGCTGCTGGCAGACAGGACCGCGGACATCGATTATGCGAAGGCACAGGCAGAACTGGCCCAGTCCATGGCGCAACTGGCAGCCATCCGCAAGCTGCGCGAAAGGGCAAAATGACGGAGCAGTTCGTTGGCCGGAACAAGGTCGTTTCCTTTACCTATACCATCATGGAGGAGGGTGGTGAGGTACTGGAGCAGTCGGATCTGCCCATCAGCTACGTACATGGCGGCAAACACGACCTGTTTGAAAAGATCGAGCAGGAGCTCGAGGGTTGTGTCGAGAATGATGTCGTGCAGGTAAAGCTGACACCCGAAGAAGGCTTCGGCCCGTATGATCCCAGCCTCACCTACACCGATGATCTGGAGAATGTCCCGGAGGAGTTTCGCCGCATCGGAGCGGAAGTCGAGATGATGAACGACCAGGGCGACTCCAGGAAATTCAAGGTAACCCAAATCGAGAACGGCAAGCTGACGGTCGACGGCAATCACCCCATGGCCGGCAAACAGATTATTTTCAACATCAAGGTCGTCGGCATCCGGGATGCAACGCCCGATGAAGTCAGCAATGGCGTAGAACCGATGATCATGCCGGTACTTCACTGAATCCACCCCGGCAATTCGCTGCTCACCTCACGGCAACCAGCCCCCACCGGTCCCGGATTCTGTCGCTGTAAAAATGCCGGCCACTGCCGATAAGTCTTCACGTTCCCTGCTGCACTGTGTCCCCTGTCACTGCAGGATTTCAGTGCGACGGGAAATTGTGAAATTTTTCAGGGCAGCGGATAATCTTTAGGCTATGTCACTCAGTATAATCATCCTGGCGGCCGGCCAGGGAACGCGTATGCGTTCCAGCCTCCCCAAGGTACTCCACCCCGTCGGCGGCAAACCCCTGCTGCAGCACGTACTGGATACCGCCAGTAGTTTTGCGACTGCCGATATCCACGTCGTCATCGGACACGGTGCCGACCAGGTGCGCGAGCAATTCGCGCAGGCCGCTGTTCACTGGGTGGTGCAGGCCGAGCAGCTGGGTACCGGGCATGCGGTTGCGCAGGTGCTTCCGGATATCCCCCGTGCAAACACCGTGCTGGTGATGTATGGCGATGTCCCGCTGGTGCGCAGGCAGACACTGGATGCCCTGCATGAGATAGCGTCGCAGGGCGACGCGGTCGGACTGCTGACGGCGCACCTGGAGGCGCCTGCCGGCTACGGCCGCATCCTGCATGACGGGGATGGCAATATCTGTGGCATAGTCGAGGAAAAGGATGCCACTGAAACACAGCGCCGGATTCGCGAAATCAATACCGGCTTTATTGCTGCTCCCGCCGGACGCCTGCACGACTGGGTTGCTTCGCTGGAGAATGACAATGCCTCGGGCGAATATTACCTTACCGATGTGATCGCGCTGGCGGTACGCGATGGCGTGGCGGTCAGGGGTGTCAGCACAAAGGATCCTGATGAAACCCTGGGCGTCAATGATCGCGTCCAGCTGGCTCGGCTGGAAAGAGATTACCAGCAGCGCCAGGCCAGCGACTGCCTGCAGGCAGGTGTCACCCTGATCGACCCGGCACGCTTCGACCTGCGCGGACGGCTGACTGCCGGCGCCGATGTGGTGATCGATGTAAACGCGGTGCTGGAAGGTGACATCATCCTGGGTGACCGGGTTAGCGTTGGTCCGAACGTGGTGATTCGCAATGCCACCATTGCTGCCGATGTCACTATCCTTGCCAATTGTGTCATCGAGGATGCCGAGATCGGCGCCGGCAGCCGCATCGGTCCGTTTGCCCGCATTCGTCCGGAGACAAGACTCGCGGACAATACGCATATCGGTAATTTCGTCGAGATCAAGAAATCGGACATCGGCGCAGGCTCCAAGGTCAACCACCTGAGCTACGTCGGTGACACCACCATTGGCCGCAATGTGAATATCGGTGCCGGGACCATCACCTGCAATTACGACGGCGCAAACAAACACCGCACGGTAATCGGTGACGATGTCTTTATTGGTTCGGATACACAGCTGGTCGCGCCCGTCGAGGTGAAATCCGGTGCCACTATCGGCGCGGGTTCAACCATTACCCGGGATGCACCGGCAGGTGAACTCACGCTGAGTCGTGCACCGCAGCAAACCCGGCCCGGCTGGAAGCGGCCGGTAAAGCAGACCAGGGAGTAGGAAGATGTGTGGAATCGTCGGTATTGCCGGACAGCGGAATGTCATACCGGTGCTGCTCGAGGGACTGCGGCGGCTGGAATACCGCGGCTATGATTCCGCCGGTGTCGCGGTGCAGTCGGAACAGTCACTGCTGCAACGGGTGCGCACGGTCGGCAAGGTTGCCCGGCTGACACAGGCACTGGAGGCTGCACCGATCAGTGGTCTTACGGGGATTGCACACACCCGCTGGGCGACACATGGCATTCCCAGCGAGCAGAATGCCCACCCGCATGTCTGTCATGAACGGGTGGCGCTGGTGCACAACGGCATCATCGAGAACCATGACCAGCTGCGCGAACAGCAGAAGCTGGCCGGTTACCGTTTTACCTCGCAAACCGATACCGAGGTGATCGTCCACCAGATCCACCACTACCTCGACCAGGGGCGTGACCTGCTGGGGGCGGTACAGTCGACGGTTGCGGACCTGGAAGGTGCCTTTGCGCTGGGTGTGATCAGCAGGGACGAGCCGGGCAGGCTGATAGCGGCCCGTCGCGGCAGCCCGCTGGTTATCGGGCTTGGCGAGGGCGCCACCCTGATTGCCTCGGACGTAGCCGCGCTGGTGACCCAGGCGCAGCAGTTCGTGTACCTCGAGGACGGGGATGTCGCCGATATCAACGCTGCAGGCTTGACCTTGTATGATGCCAATGGTGCCGTGGCGCAGCGCCCGCTGCATACCTCGAAGATCACCGCCAGCGCAACCGACAAGGGCCAGTACGCGCACTACATGCTCAAGGAGATCTACGAGCAGCCGCGTGCCATCGCTGACACCCTGGAGGGGCGCATCCTCAGCAACCGGGTGCTGGAGGCGGCGCTGGGTGCCGGTGCTGCGGAAATCCTCGATCGTGTTGCCGGGGTCCATATCATCGCCTGCGGTACCAGTTACCATGCAGGCATGGTCGGACGCTACTGGCTGGAATCAATTGCCGGGGTGCCCTGCAGTGTCGAGGTTGCCAGTGAATTCCGCTATCGCCATCCCGTGGTGCGCAAGAATTCCCTGATCGTCACCCTGTCACAATCCGGCGAAACGGCCGACACGCTTGCCGGTCTGCGCGAGGCAAAGCGCCTCGGCTACGGCCATTCCCTGTCCATCTGCAATGTGCCGGAGAGTTCGCTGGTGCGTGAGTCGGACCTGGTGCTGATGACACACGCCGGGCCCGAGATCGGTGTCGCTTCCACCAAGGCATTCACCACCCAGCTGGTGGCAATGCTGTTGCTGACTATCATTCTCGGGCGCCGCCACGGGATGTCCGCGGAGACCGAGGCCAGTCTCGTCAATGAACTGCGCAGCGTGCCCACCAAGGTGGAGCACGCGCTGACGCTGAACGAACAGATAAAGACGCTGGCGAGGGAACACTTTGGCGACAAGCAGAATGCCCTGTTTCTCGGGCGAGGCGCGCAGTTCCCCGTTGCCATGGAGGGTGCCCTGAAGCTCAAGGAAATCTCCTATATCCATGCCGAGGCCTATCCGGCCGGTGAATTGAAACACGGCCCGCTGGCACTGGTGGATGCCAGTATGCCGGTGATCGTGGTGGCACCGAACAACGAACTGCTGGAAAAGCTCAAGTCGAACCTGCAGGAAGTGCGTGCACGCGGTGGCGAACTGATTGTGTTTGCCGATGCCAATGTCGGCATGATCAGCTCCCCCGGGATCACGGTCCTGCCAGTGGCACCTACGGAGGACAGCATTGCACCTATTGTGTTCTCGGTCCCGCTGCAGTTGCTGGCCTATCATGTGGCTGTTCTGAAAGGCACCGACATCGATCAGCCGCGTAACCTCGCCAAATCCGTTACCGTGGAGTAGCCACCCGTTGGGCCTGCAGGCCTAACTATATGAAAATAAAAACATAGTTGAAATCCCTGTGGTGTGCGTGTATGATATGCGGTTTGCAAAACGCGCATGGTCCCGCGATGCTTGGCGGGCCACAAGGAGTAGAAAGTTGGATCAGGATTCGATGTTTTACTGCATTCCCCAGCAGGCCTATCTGAGTGTCACCACCTGCAAGAACCTGCGGGAACGGCCTGTCGGCAAGGCACCTGCTGGTGCCCCCCCGAAATTGATTGCCTGCGAGAAGTGCACCATGCACCCGCTGGTCGACATGGCAAAGATTCCCATGGTGACGCTGGAGGCCTATCTGGGCGGATCAAAACCCAAGATGGTCAATCTGAATTCACCTAAAAACAAGAAGTTGCTGGCCGAGGTGGCCTGAACACCGGTTCACTCCCAAGTCATATGGTGTCAGTAATCGTGGTCAATCCACACGTTGCCGCGGCGTCTGTCCTTGCGTGAACGACGGTCGGGCGGGCGGTCCTTGTCAAAGCGGAGTTCAGACCGGCGATCTTCCTGTTGTCGCCGCACCATTTTGCGACGGTCCGTGAGGCCCTTGAACTGACAGGTGCAAT
>JASFOC010000191.1:0-5543 GCA_050116715.1 Gammaproteobacteria bacterium | reverse complement strand
CAAGCGCCCCGCATCCGGCCAGTTATCCGGTAAATACTGCAGGTAATACCGGTTGGCAAATCTGGCCCGCATATTGCCTCCCTGATCATAACCGTGATTTTGGGACAGTCGTCCCATACATGAAAGTGCGTTTTCCGTAGGGTTTCTCTCTACCCTGACAGGCATATCGCGTCCAGCCGGATGCGGCGAGCGTGGCGGAACATACTGCAAGGAGGAACCAAGGCATGAATACCAGTGACAGATTTCGGCAACACCGGGGGCGTGGGCCCGCAGCCATATTGCTGGCTCTATTGATCGGCCCGATGATGACGCTCCCGGTGTCTGCCGAGCCCTGGCAGCTGATCGATCTCGGCATCGACGTCTCACCCACAGACATCAACAATCTCGGCACCATCGTCGGCTCGCGCAAGACAGCCACCGGCAATGTCGCGTTTTACAGGCTGGCGGACAGCCAGCCGGTAGACATCCCCGGCACCACCACCGCCAATGCGGTCAACGCTGCCGACCAGGTTACCGGCACGACCCTTACCGGTGCCTTCCTCTATGACGGCAACCTGCAGGAATGGGATGGCTATGCGGGTTACGGCATCAACGGGACAGGCCGGATCTCGGGCAACAAAACGCTGGACAACCCCTACCGCGCAACACCGCTGCCGCTCGATCCGGCGATCTACACGCCCAACAGCTGGGACAACCCCGGCATCGCGCAAACCTATCCACGCGGCACCCGCCTGGGGGTCTATGCCGACCTGTACGTGCTGGACGACATCAACGATGCCGGCTTCGCGGTCGGCAGCCGGCGCCGCTACGGCCTGAGCGGGTCTTCCGCGATCCTGACCACGCCGTCATTCGATACCGTGACCTACCTGCCGGTACCCAACGGTGGTTATGCAACGGCGATCAACAGCTTCAACCTGGTCGTCGGTGCCACTGGCAACAACTCGACCAGCGGCGATTTCTCCCAGGCCTTCCTCTACGATTACAACGCCGACACCCTGCTCACACTGGGCACCCTTAACGGGGGCCTGACAAGCAGTGCAGCGGATATCAACGATTCCAGCCAGGTGGTCGGCACTGCCTGGCTGGCCACCCAGCTCACCAGTGTCTACGACCCCACGCAGTATCACGCCTTCCTCTGGGAAAACGGCACGATGAGCGATCTGAACACATGGCTGCCGGTCGGCTCGGACTGGATTCTGACGGCCGCCACGGCCATCAACGACCAGGGAGACATCGTCGGCACCGGTCTGCTCAACGGCCAGGCTCACGGCTTCCTGCTGACGGGTAACCAGGCACCCCCACCGACCGTCACCAGTCCGCCGGTGGCCATGGCCGACGCCGATGTGACCAGCGGCCGGGCACCGCTGACGGTAAGCTTCAGTTCAGCGGGCTCTTATGATGCCGATGGCCCCCTCGCCGGCTATGCCTGGGATTTCGGTGACGGCAGCATGCCCTCAACCGAGGCAAACCCGGTGCATGTCTATACCACTCATGGCAACTATATCGCCGTGCTTACGGTCACCGACGCTCAGGGCCAGACAGCGACCGCGCAGATCGAAATCCAGGTGCGCAAGGCGAAAGGCAAGGATCGACGCTAGGCGACCGCAACGCGCCCGGCAACGGGTCCAGCCAGGGCCGCGCCTTGCTGGCCTCCTGGCTACAGGTCGGCACGCCCTGAAGGGCACAAGCGACGCCCTTCGGCGCAACTTGTTCACAACAGCATTGCCTGCAGGAGAGCGCCTGCGCGAAGTGCTGTCGCTGCAGGTACCGCTCTCCGGGCGCTCAGAGCGTGAGGGTGAAATCGTTGACCAGTGCCCCGGGCAGGCGTGCGCTGACGTCGGAACGCCACGTGTAACTGCCGGCGTCCAGGATGTGTTCCTGCTCGCGGGTGAGGCCTTCCAGGCAGTCGCCGAGAATGTGGTAGATGCTCTCGTCGAAGCGCATGACGTTGACCGGCGCCACCGGCCGTCCCTTCTCCACCCACAGGCAGGCGAAGCGGGTCATGCCCGTGATGCGGCAGTGGTTGCGGTCGGAAAAGTTGCAGTACCACAGGTTGCTGATATAAATCCCCGTATCGAGCGCGCTGTAGACCTCGTCCTGGTGTAGCCCGCCACCGCCGATCTCCAGCGACGCCGGCTGTTCACCGGCACAATTAACCGTGGTTCCGTATTCCCTGGCGCTGCGGTTGCTGGCGAGGCAATCGCGGTAGGCCCCCGCCTCGATGAGCGTGACGCGGTCCGGCTTGATGAAACCGGCGCGGGTGAACCGCGGCGCAAGGCCGCTGGCATGGTTCTCGATGATGTTCACGTCCCGGTGCAGTGTGAAGCCCTCGCGCACCATGCCAAGCAGCGGGGTCTGGGCGGTGCGGTGGCTCTTCAGCCCGAAGCCGCCCCAGCTGACCATTTCCATCAGTTCGTACAATGCCGCCGGCGCGAGGAACACGCGGTAGCGGCCGGGCGTGAGCGTGCGTGGCTTTTGTCCAAGCAGCTCGAGGGTCTCGCGGTCATAGTCGAACTTGCGGTCGAGGAAGTCGTCGCTCCACGCAAGGCCCGCGTAGTTCTGCTTCACCGCCTTGTCGCCCTCGCGATAGAGGCTCCAGTCGAGATTGAAACTGTGGGTGCTGTGCCAGTTGAACTGGCCGAGCGAGTTGGCGAAACCGCGGCTCTGTTCGCCGCTGGCCCAGATGCCGACCAGGTCCAGCCCGCGGGCGGCCGCCAGCAGTGTCTCCACGGCGACGCCCGGTTCGGGCAGCCGGTTCTCGCCACGGGAGTAACTGCCGTGAACCTCGCTGGCGTAGTTGAGGTGCGGGTCCTCCGGCAGCAGCGGCAACCGCGCGCGCAACTGTTCGAGCAGCACCCGCGCCCCTGCAAGGTCAATATCGCGGCTGCCGCAGAGCATCATGGAGGCGCCGCTCACGCGACTGTCACGAACAAGGTCGAGTTCCAGCGCCTGCTGCCTGACGTGGCCGGCCTGGCGAATCCTGTTGTGGTTCAGACGCACGAAATCCGAGGACTCGCCCCGGTAGTTCAGCAGCAGCACCTCACCCGCCGCAAGGCCGGCGCAGAGCGTGTCGCTGAGTTCGCGGAAATACTCCTCCATTGCTAGCACGCTTCCAGACGGATAATCACGACCAGCGGCACGGCAGGCGCAGCACCGGCATTATTAACCACCGGGAAGATGGCAGGGAGGCAATTCAAATTGCGCATAGTCGTTCCGTGTTCTTGCGTGGATTCCGTGGCCATTATCATCAGGGGGTTGAATAACTACCTACGCGCCCCCGAATATCTCGACATTGCGAAACACGCAGGGCGGCGAGGCATGCCCGACGTGGATCATCTGGTTCGGCTCACCCTTGCCGCAGTTGGGCGTGCCCCAGACTTCGAAGCTGCGCGCATCGCCCACCCCGGCGAGGCTGCGCCAGAAGGTCGCGCTGATGCCGCGGTAACCGGGATTGCGCACCAGCCCCCCGAGTTCGCCGTCCCTGATCAGGCGGCCGAGTTCGCAGCCGAACTGGAACTTGTTGCGGCTGTCGTCGATGGACCAGGAGCGGTTGGCGTCCATGAGCACACCGGACTCGATGCTGCCGACCAGCTCATCGAAGCTGCTGTCACCGGGTTCCAGGTTGAGGTTGGCCATGCGGTCGATGGCGGGACGGTTCCAGCTGCAGGCACGTGCATTCGCCACCCCGGGTAAACCGGCGCGGGCCTGCGAGGTGGCGCCGCCCAGCGGGCGCAGCAGCATGCCTTCGCGGATCAGGTGGGTGCGCTCGGCGGGCGTGCCCTCGTCGTCGAAGGCGTAACTCGCCATCTCCTGCGTCACCCCGGGATCGAAGGTAATGTTCAGCAGGCGCGAGCCATAGCGGTAGCTGCCGAACATGTCGGGTGTGACGAAACTGGTGCCGGCATAGTTGCGTTCGTCGCCGAGGATGCGGTCGAGTTCCAGCGGGTGGCCGATGCTCTCGTGGATCTGCAGCATCATCTGGCTGGGCATGAGCAGCAGGTCGGCCGTGGTCTCCGGGCACTCGGGGGCCTCGACCAGGGCGATGGCCTCCTCGGCCACCTGCCGGGCGCCGCCGGGAAAATCGAAGTCCGCAAGCTGTTCGAGTCCACCCTGGCGCGCCGACCGCCAGCCGCCGCCGCTGCGCATCTGGGTCTGGGTGCCGCGGTTGGCCACGGCGGTGTAGCCCGGAACGATATGCTGGAACGCCTGTTCGATTGTGACAGCATCGCTGCTGTGCAGCAGCACATGGGTCTTGTGCCGGCTCAGGCAGGCCAGCCGGTCAACGATACAGTCGTCCGCCAGCAGCGTGCGGTTGATGTCCTGCAGCAGCGCCAGCTTCTCCGCCAGGCCCCAGGATTCCCAGGGCACGTCCACCCGGGAGGCGTAGCTGCCCGAGCGCTGCGGCCGCGGCAATTGCTGCGGCTCGACCAGCCCGTGACGACGGCTGGACTCCAGCCACTGCCGTGCCTGGTCGCATGCTGCCTGCAAGCCTTCGCGGGTCAGCGCGCTGGTGGCGGCATACGCACACCCGCCGCGGTCCATGAGGGTGATATGCACCCCACGACTCAGTGCAAGACCCGGCGGCTGCACCACCCCGGCGCGCACGCAAAGCGTCTCGGTCTCTGCAGATACCAGTCGCAGCGACCAGAAGTCCACGCGCGGGACCACGGCCTTGAAGGTATCTATGACGGGTTGCCATTGCTGGGGCATGATAAAACCTTTACCGGGTTGTTAACCTGTCTTCATTGTAGCAACCGATAAATGGCGGGAGTTATAACTTCTCTCATGGCCACGGAATCCACGGAAGAACACGGAAAAATGAACCCGAACAACAATCCTCTGTACACAGGGGATTGTGCTGCATGGATGGCACATCCGGCATCGACCGGGTGGAGGTCCACGGGATCTGATTCGGGAAAAACGGAAATGCCCCGAAATTCCCGTGCGCTTCATCCGGGCAAGACGTTGTTGCTGATTTTAGAGTCTCAAATAGGGGATCAGTAAACCCCCCGCCTTCAGGCGGCAAATCGTCATGCCGGCGTATGCCGGCATCCAGAGAAATCACTCCACGGGTGGATCTGGATTGCGGCCTGCGCCGCAATGACGAGGTCATGTACAGAGTGTATTGGCGAGAGAAGTGCACAGGGATCGTGGAATGCCATCGGAGGCGGATATCGAGGCAATCGGCCGAAGGGCAGATCAATCCGGCTTTCAGCCGTAACCCGAAGCCACCGGCTTTAGCCGGTGGAGTATTCAGAAGACCCGCTAATCAGCCTCCCTGACAGGTTAATTTCCTTCCGTGTTCTTCCGTGGATTCCGTGGCCATTATTGTCCTTTCTCCGGCCTCGACAGTACCGGTCAGGGTCAGCCTCCTGCGGCGCGCTGCAGTGGCCGCGCGACTGCCGCGGCCTGCTGCTTCATCAGGTCGACAATGGCGTAGACCCCGACATGCCGGTTGGGGGAGAGATGTTCACCGAGCTTGAGCCGCTCGAAGAACTCGTGCATGTCGATGGCCTCGATCTCCGCCAGCGTCTTGCCGTCGG
>JASFOC010000190.1:0-5548 GCA_050116715.1 Gammaproteobacteria bacterium | reverse complement strand
GAGTTTGGTCTCCGCCTGCAGGCGCTCGGTATAGACGGCAAAGTCGGCCTTTGTGAAACTTGCTGCTTCTATTTCCTGACCCATGACTGTCTGCCTGTCACCGAAGTTAATTGCATCGTGCACGCGGACACCATGCCCGACGCGCCTACTGCCGGTTGATTACCACGCGATTCACAGCCTCCAGCCGCTCGGGGGTGCCGATATCGAACCAGCCACCGCGGTAGTGTTCACCACTGACCCGCGCCGCGTCCATGGCCTTGCGCAACAGGGGCGCCAGCGGGAAGGCGCCGGGACTGCAGTCGGCAAACAGTGCCGGACGGTAAACCCCGATGCCACTGAATGTCAGCATGGCCGGCCCGCGCTGTGACAGACGCCCGCCGCAGAGGGAGAAATCCCCCCCCGGGTTGTGTTCCGGATTGTCGACCATGACCAGGTGCGCCAGACCGTCGATATCCGCGGGAAGCCCGGAAAACGGAAAGTCGGTCCAGATATCGGCATTCACGACAAGGAACGGTGCATCACCCAGCAAGGGCAGTGCCCTGAAGATACCACCACCGGTCTCCAGTGCGGCATCACCCTCGTCAGACCATGCGATGTTGACGCCATAGGCATGGCCGTCACCCAGGGCGGCAACCAGCTGCTCACCGAGATGCGCATGATTGATGACCAGCCCGGTGATCCCGGCACGCGCCAGCGCGAGGATATGCCGCTCGATCATGGTCTGGCCGCCGATACGCAGCAGCGGCTTGGGCGTCGTGTCCGTCAGGGGCCGCATGCGCTCGCCGCGCCCGGCCGCCAGTAGCATCGCTTTCATGAGGCAATCTTACCGTATAGTGACCGCGTCCGCGCCTGTCGGTGTTTCCGGTTTGTTTAATTGATGGTGAAACACATGATGGCCACGGAACCCACGGAAGAACACGGAAAAATGATTAATGAACCTCTGATGAAATCATGCATCCTGTCATTGCGAGCAAAACGAAGCAATCTCGTAACCAGTGAATCAATGAGTTGCAGATTGCTCCTGTCACTGCGTTCCTCGGTCACTGCGCCTGCGTTACCCTGCCTCCTGCATCCCTGCAGTCGTCGGTAACTGCTCCTGCGTTACCCTACCTCCTGCATCCCTGCAGTCGTCGCAATGACGAATCAATCAAAGTTTCATTAATGACTATTATTTCTTTCCGTGTTCTTCCGTGGATTCCGTGGCGATAACGCAGGGGGTTCAATGCACCAACATTGCAGGCGTCCTAGAACACCCCCCGCACGACCGCGACGACCCAGATCACGGAACTGCCGGCAAAACCCAGCAACGCGCAAACCAGCAACAGGCGCCAGCCAGTCTGCATCGACTGCAGGATGCTGAATTCCCGAACGTAGACGATTTCACAGGCACCGTTGCCACGGTCATCGCGCGTGCTGCTGGTCGCGCGTGAAAATCCCTTGTCGTTGCTGTAGTTCACCAGCCAGCCGCGAATGCGTATCTGGTCTCCGATGCGCACCTTGCCGATCTGCCTGCGCTGGAAGTCGTTATCTGCCAGCAGGTGGTTGTTGGAGATCTGGTCGCTGCGAAACCGCTCCCAGGCAGCGGTGTCTTTAGTACTGAAATTGCAGGTGAACTCGCCGTTCCAGAATTTGAAGCGATTCAGGTCCTGCGTCCGGGCATTGTCACGCCAGACGACACACAGATCCGCAACATTCAGGGAGTCATGCCACAAGCGGTGCAGGCTGTAGCGGGGGTTATGCAGGGCATAGGACACCACCAGCCCCTGCAACTCGTACTCGTAGCGCGGCTCCACCCGGTAAGTCACCGCGTCGCGCACGACACTGAAGGCGGCCTCCTCCACCGGTCGCTGCTGCGGGTCCTGCGCGAGCCCGGCCTGCAGGGACAGCGACCCGGAAAAATCATTCCGGTGCCAGCAGGAAACCAGCAACAGCAGGCAGCTGCTGTAAAAGACCACGGTATTGAGACGCCTGAACAGTTGCAGGCGGTTCATTAAACCAGACAGGGTTCAATATCAGCCGCACTGACCGGGTGCCGCAACACCGCGTGCAGCGGGAACAATGCGGCCAGCCTGTCGACGTACTCGAACTCGCGCGCCTCTACCAGCACGATGATGCGTGCCTCCCGGGTATACTTCTGCAGGCTGTAGAGGAACACGTCGAGGTTGCAGACATTCACGCCGGCATAGTTATTGCCATAGCCGTAGAAAAATTCGGCTACCACAATGTCCGGGGTCCGTGTTTTCAGGGCACTGATGGCCCTGCGCATCGAGGACAGCCGCACTTCCTCGATGCCGAGGCGCCGGTACAGCGCGGAAAAATCCGGATGCATGGGTGACTCGATAATGGAGAACAGGGTTTGCGCCACCATGTAGCTGTCGTCTACTCGGTATAGAAATGTACGTCCGTCACGCCCGGCACCTGCAGCAGGACAGTACGCATTTCCGACTGCAAGGCAGGGTCCGGCCGCATCAGCACATACAACGTCGAGCCCTGCGAGGCGAGCCGCATGACGTCACGATCGAGCGCCCGCATGTAACCCGCCTCAACAAGCCTGTAGCGGGCCTGCGCAGCCAGCATATCGGCGGCCGCGGTTTGCCTGTCAGGCTCCGAACTGATCAGCTCGAGATGGTTGAACAGGCGGCCTGTTGCCGGCTCATCCGGGGTGGCCCGCAGTGCACTGCAATCTGCTTTGCTGTCGACGATCTGCTTGCGCCGGACATTGCCGGTCACGACCCTGCCACCACAATTGTGTGTCCGTTCCGGGACAACCCCGGCTGTTCCCGGCGCCTCGCGGCGGATGCCGGCAACCTCCATGACCACTGTCTCCACCTTCTCCCGCGCTTCCTCGCCGGGCACCATGCCGGTGATCAGGATCGTGTTGCCGAAGCGGGTGATGCGAACATAACGGGTGGTTTCAAGGCCCAGGCGCCGCGTCAGCAGGTGGTAGGCCTCGAGTTCGAAGGCGCGATCCAGTTCGCTCGCGGGCAGCGGGTATTCCCGCTGCCCCCAGCCGGCAACCGCCGGCAGGCAACACAGCAGTAGCAGCAGGCCGGGAATTACCGACCCAGGCAACAGCACCCGACGGCTAGTCACCCAGCAAACCCTTCAGCGCACCGCCGACCTTGTCGCCGAGTTTCTCGCTTGCCTTTTCCTGGAGTTCATGGGTCAACCTGTCCACACCGGCCTGTTTGGCGGCATCCATGGCCTGCTTCACCAACCTGTTGAGGACCTCTTTCGCGATCTGCTCGCTGGTCGCACCGCCGCTGGATTGGCCGATATTGCTCATCGTGAATGCCGGCAGACTGGCCTTGACCGGCTTGTCCGGCCGCAGCGCGCTGGAGGCATTCAGCTCGCCGCCTTCGAAACGCAGCTGCCTGATAATCAGCTTGATCTCCTCACCCTGCTCTGCGGGTTCCTGCTCGTCCTTCGCTGACCCTGTCCCGCCCCCGTCACCGCGCGAGGCGGAATAGCCTTCCACGTTTTTCTTCAGGACATCCAGGTTGGATGTCCCCTGCTGGTTGATTTCATAGGCGACTCGCGGCTGCTTTACCACGATCTCGTTGATGATAACCGGGTTGCTGCTGACCGATTCCACGTCGATGGCGATCGAGACCAGTTCGAGAGTGAAGATATGCGCACTGCTGAAACCCGCCGGGTTGGCGACCGACAACTGCGACAGGCCGGCCTTGCCGTTCAGCAGGTCGAGGTCAACGCCACCGACCCGGACCGCGGTCTGCGTCACCTCGGTGCCGACATCCTCAATGACCTTCGCGACGATCTTGTCGAGATTGGCGTACACGCGCCACATCAGGATGCCCAGCACCACAACCAGAATTCCCAAACCAATCATCACCTTCTTCATGTCATTCTCCCTGTTGTTTCAGCCTGTGCGCACGGTTCGTGTCCCGGCCCCTATGGTACAGAATCCGTATTGCAGGTTCACGCCACCGGGGCCGGCGCAGCCGCAGTCCGTATCAGGGAAACAGCGCGGCGGGATCACCGCTCCGCCATGGCGGATACTTGTACATGACAGCAGTAAACAACCGGGCCTGCAGCAGACCATCCAGCCAGTGACGCAGGTTCAGCCGGGGGCTGGCATCGAACCAGGCCCGGTCGACCAGGGCAAACTGGCGGATGAAAGGGAAGATGGCGATATCCGCCATGCTGATGTGATCACCCAGCAGCCAGCCATGATGTGTGAGTCGCTGTTCCAGTTCGTCAAGGAAGCATTCACCCTGTGAGCGGTACCAGGTCTGCGGGTGCAGCGGATAGCGTTCGGCGTACTTGTAGCGGTCCAGCTGCGGCTTGAAGCCGACATCGTTGGCTACGATCAGGTCCCGCGCCGCGGCAGCTGCGGGACTGCCGGGTTGCGGCCGCCAGTGGTCGGGGTCGTGCTGCGCCAGCGCCCATTCCATGATGTCACGGCTTTCCTCGAGTACGGTACCATCCGGCAGCAGCAGCACCGGGACCGTGGCCTTGGGCGAACAGGCCAGCAGTTCGTGCGGCATGTCCCGCAGCATGACCTCGCGCAGCTCCACCTGCACACCGCTGTAGCACAGCGTCATGCGCGCACGTATCGCATAGGGACAGCGACGGAAGGAATACAGGACCGGCAACTCACCCGTCACGGCTTGCCCGCCAGGATGGTTCAGCCGCTGAAACCACCCGGCCAGAGCTTGATGCCCAGGTAGAGGAAACCCGCCGCCAGCACGGCGCAGCCGAGGGTCGCCAGCAGCAGCGGCAGCCGGAACCCGCCGGCCAGCAGCTTGTTGACACCCACGCCCGCACCGATCGCGGTCACGAAGAACCCGAATTCGTTGATAATCAGCATGGTCAGCATCGGCAGCGCGTAATTGCCGTCCGCCGGCAGTGCGCCCGATTGCAGCAGCCCGAAGGCGACCAGCAGGCCCAGGCCCAGCGCCAGCCAGGGGTAGGAAAGATTTTGCATCAGGTGTCTCGCGTCTGTTCTGTGCGGTCCAGAAAACCGCCGGCTTGCAGTTGACGGTCATGATAGCGACTCAGGAGAAGCAGCGCGAGCACCGCACCGGCCAGGGCATAGGCCATGTCGGACTGGGTATCCCAGCTGTAACCCTGGGTACCGAGAAAGGCCTCGGCCGAGATGCCCACCGCCAGCGCCACGGCCCATTCAATCAGCTCGTAGAAGGCACTCAGCGCAAGGCAGAAACACAGCACCACGAAGTTCAGCCAGCCACGGCCGCGAACCACCGCCTTGCGGATCAGCAGTTCCCGTGCGATCAGCGCCGGTACGAAGCCCTGCACGAGGTGACCTACCTTGTCGTAGTTGTTGCGCTGCAAGTTGAATGCATCGCGTATCCAGTCGAACAGCGGCACCTCGGCATAGGTATAGTGCCCGCCCACCATGAGCACGATGCAGTGCAGCAGGATCAGCCAGTAGACCAGCGTGGTGAGCGGGAAAGTGCGCCGGGTTGCCAGCAGCACGACCAGGCCGATGACTGCCGGCAAGACTTCCAGCACCCAGGTGAAGAAATCCGCCGGCTGAACACCCGACCAGATGAACACTGCGGCG
>JASFOC010000189.1:0-5570 GCA_050116715.1 Gammaproteobacteria bacterium | reverse complement strand
GCCTGGGGCGCCCGGCTCGCGCGGGTGGACTACGTCCCGGCCTTCCCCATTACGCCGCAGACCGAGATTATCGAGACCCTGGCAAAATGGATCGACAGCCGTGAAATGGACGGCCGCCTGGTGACGCTGGAATCCGAGCATTCCATGATCACCGCAGCCGGTGCAGCCGCCGCGACCGGGGTACGCGTGTTCAGCGCGACCTCCAGCCAGGGCCTGCTGTACGGCATGGAAATGCTCTACACCGTGGCCGGCTGGCGGGCGCCGTTCGTGCTGGTGAACGTGTCGCGCGGCCTGGCCGCACCGCTCACCCTGGAATCCGACCACAACGACATCATGGCCGCGCGCGACAGCGGCTTCCTGCAGATCCACTGCGCGACCTGCCAGGAAGTCCTCGATAGTACCCTGCTGGCCTACCGCCTGGCGGAAGACAACCGCGTGCGCCTGCCCGTACTCGTCAATCTCGACGGTTTCTATCTCTCCTTCACGCGCGAGCCGGTCGAGATCCCGGATGCAGATGCTGCCGCCAGCTTCGTTGGCGCGTTCGACCCGCAAGGCACCCGCTTCCGCGCCAGCAGCCCGGAGAGCCAGGCCGTGGCAGTTCTTGGCGGGACGCCCTATTCCTACTTCCGCTACGAAACCCATCTCGCGTCACAGAACGGCCTGGCCGTATACGACGCGGTCAGTGCAGAATTTCGCGACACCTTCGGCCGCGAGCATCCCGCCGTGGAGGCCTACCGCACAGCGGACGCGGACTACCTGTTCGTGATGCTCGGTTCCTTCGCCACCAAGGCCCGCGAGGCCGTGGACCGGCTGCGGGATGCCGGCGAGAGCATCGGCCTGCTGCGCCCGCGCCTGCTGCGGCCGTTCCCGGCCGATACGCTGTGCGCACTGCTGGCGGGCCGGCGCGGGGTGGCCGTGATCGACCAGAATATCTCCATGGGCAAGGGCGGCGTACTGCACACCGAGCTGCTTTCGGCCCTGTACGGCCAGCCGGATGCACCGCCGGTTGTGGCGAGCTTTATCGGCGGGCTTGGCGGGCGCGACATCAGCGCGGAGGAGTTCTACGAAATCGCGCAGACGCTGCGCACTGCCGTGGACACCGGCCGCACCCCGCCGCCACGGCTGCTGTACACGCAAAACGAGCTGCGCGAGATGCGCAAGCTGCAGGCCGTCGCCCGTGTCGAGCGCGAGGCACTGGACAACGCAGGGCGCTGACGGGATGCGGACCCGGGGAGAATGGACATGACAGAGACAACGGCAACCATCCGGCGCATGAAGGACCTGCCCTCCACCCACCTGCTGGGCACCGGCACGCCGATGTGCGCCGGTTGCGGCGGCCTGCAGGCGCTGCACGAGATCTATGACATCCTTGGCGAGAAGACCGTGTTCGTCAATGCCGCAGGCTGCATGACCCTGCTGTCGGTTTACCCGTTCACGCCGTTCCGCGGCTCCTGGTTGTATACCGCCATGGCCTCGGCACCTGCCGGCGCACAGGGCATCCGCGACGCCCTCGATATCCTGCGGGCAAAAGGGGAACTGTCCGGGGACGAGGACCTGCAGGTCGTGGTGCTGACCGGCGACGGCGCCGCCTATGGCATGGGGCTGTCATCGACCTCCGGGGCCATGGAACGGGACCTGGATTTCATCTACCTGTGCTATGACAACGAGGGCTACGGCAATACCGGTCAGCAGTACTCCGGCGCCACCCCGCATGCCGCGAAAACCGCGACCAGCAAGGGCGCGCACGGCTTTGCCGGCTACAAGAAGGACCTGTTCTCCATCTGGGCCGCGCACAAGCCGGCCTATGTTGCTACCGTGATCGGCGCCGAGCCGCTCGACCTGGCGCACAAGATCGAGACCGCGAAAAACCTCAAAGGGCCGCGTATGCTCATCGCGCTCGCCCCCTGCCCGACCGGCTGGGACTATGACCCCAGGGAATCGGTCGAAATCGGCAAGCTGGCAGTCAAGAGCGGCGTCTGGCCACTGAAGGAATACCGCGACGGCAAGGTGGTGCATACCAAGGCGCCACGCGAGCGGGTGCCGGTCGAGGCATACCTGCAGAGGCAGGGGCGCTTCGCCCACCTGTTCAAGCCGCAACGCGATGACAGGCTGCTGGCAGAGCTGCAGGCAAGGGTCGACGCCTACTGGGACGCGGTCGAGGTGTGACTCGCGCCTGCAGGGGCATACCATGACGCAGGTACCGGGCAACAGCTACTGCCACCGCGGCGGCACCGAACCGTTGCTGGGCGCCACCATCCCCGAACACTTCACTGCCATCGCGGCGCGCTTCCCGGATAACGAGGCCATTGTCTCCGTGCATCAGCAGCGGCGCCTGGGTTACGCCGAACTGGCCGGGGCAGTAGAACAGCTGGCGCGCGGCCTGCTTGGGGCCGGCTTCGGCAAGGGCGATCGCATCGGCATCTGGTCGACCAACAACATCGAGTGGCTGCTGCTGCAACTGGCGACGGCCAGCATCGGTGCACTGCTGGTCAACATCAACCCGGCCTACCGGCCGCGGGAACTCGCCTACGCCCTGCAGCGTTCCGAGGTACAGGGACTGGTCGTGATTCCCGCTTTCCGCAGCAGCGACTACGTCGCCATGCTGGTGGAACTGCTGCCCGAACTGCATACTGCCGATGCCGCGGCCGGGCTGCACAACGCGGATTTTCCGCAACTGCGACGCATCGTGGTATTCGACCCGGTCGACCCGGCGCATACACGGCGCCCATACCCGGGGTTCCTGACCTGGCCGGAGCTGCTGGCCGCAGGCAAGACAGTCAGCGCTGAAGCCCTGCAGGAAATCACGGCATCACTGGACCGCGACGACCCGATCAACATCCAGTACACCTCCGGCACCACCGGCTTTCCCAAGGCCGTGGTGCTGACCCATCACAACATCCTCAACAACGCCTGGTTTTCCGCGCAGGCCATGCATTTCACGGAGCAGGATCGACTGTGCGTTCCGGTACCCTTCTACCACTGCTTCGGCATGGTGCTGGCCAACCTGCTGTGCCTGTCGGTGGGCGCCTGCATCGTGGTGCCGTGCGAGCATTTCGATCCCCTGGCCGTGCTGGAAAGCGTCGGGCAGGAACGCTGTTCCGCCATTCACGGGGTACCGACGATGTTCATCGCCCTGCTGGAACACCCGCGCTTCGGCAGTACCGATTTCGGGGCCATGCGTACCGGCATCATGGCAGGCGCCCCCTGCCCGCCGGCGCTGCTGCAGCGAGTCATGCAGGACATGCACTGCCCGGAGGTCCTGATCGGCTACGGCGAAACCGAGGCCTCACCGCTGACGCACCTGACCTCGCGCGACGACAGCCTCAAACGGCGCACCGAAACGGTCGGCCGCAACCTGCCGCACCAGGAGGTGAAGATCATCGCGACTGGAAACGGCCGCACCGTGGCGCGCGGCACGATCGGCGAGATCTGCTTTCGCGGCTACCACATTATGCAGGGCTATTATGGCGACAGTGACGCCACCGCGAAGGCGATCGATACCCACGGGTGGCTGTACTCCGGCGACCTCGGCAGCATGGATGCCGATGGCTACGTGCAGATCACCGGACGGCTGAAGGACCTGATCATCCGCGGCGGCGAGAACATCTATCCGCGCGAGATCGAGGACGTGATCTATACCCACCCCGACGTGGCCGCAGTGGCAGTGTTTGGCGTGCCGGACGAATTTTACGGAGAACAGGTAATGGCCTGGGTCCAGCTGCACGCCGGCGCACAGCTAAGCGAGGCGGAACTACGCAGCTACTGCAAGGGCAGCCTCGCCCATTTCAAGGTCCCGGCAAGCATCCGCTTCGTCGATGAATTCCCCATGACCGTAACCGGCAAGCTGCAGAAATTCCGCATGCGCGAGATTGCCATCGAGGCGTTACACAAGGAGCCGCGGTAGTCCGGGCCGGATGCCGTGAAGCCCGACACGGCCAGGTTAACGCTCCCGGGCGCCGGGCCTCGCAAGCTCAGCCCGACCGGTCAACGGTCGGCTGGACTATAAATCGATATCAGGCTTCTCGACTCCGCTACGCAGGGTGCGTGCAAATGCCGCCATCAGTTCGGCGATGTGGCTGCGCTCCTGTGAAAGCAACTGCTGGATCATCTGCTGCAGATCCTCGAACTGGGCGGCAGTGATGTGTTCGCGTGCCGCCCCGCTGAGAGAATCCCGAAAGCGCTCGACGGCTTCCCTCGCCATTTCCTGATGGTGATCGCTCATGCCCGTTCTCCCGTTGGCTTGAATGAATGCAGTGATGATAGCAGTTCGGTTTTGCCGTGTGCATTACATCCCGACAGCAGTGCAGACACGCCGAATCCCAGGATATCCTGCGACCGCACAACACCCGGCAAGCAGGATGATGCGCTGCGCTCAGCCGTCCGGCAGGAGTGTGCCCAGGGCGGTGAGGAAGGCGCTGTTTTCCTCGGCCGTGCCCACAGTGACGCGCAGGCAGTCAGCCAGTGCCGGTGCCGAGCCGTCCAGGATCTTGATCAGGATGCCGGCATCCCGCAGGCCGGCATGGATGGCGGGTGCCTGTCGACGCGGCACGCGAAACAGGATGAAGTTGGCCTCGCTGGGATACACCGTGAGCTGTGGCATTGCCTGTAGCCCGGCGAACAGGTCGGCGCGATCCAGGCGAATCATGCCTGCCTGCATATCGAACACGGACTTGTGCTGCAGCGCAAAGCGACCGGTGGCCTGGTTCAGCGAACCCAGGTTATACGGCAGCCGGGTCTTGTCGATCTGTTCCAGCCAGTCCGGGGCGCCTGCCAGCAGGCCGAGACGCAGGCCTGCCAGGCCCATCTTCGAGACCGTGCGCAGCACCAGCAGGCTGTCGTGTCCCGGCAGTGCCGGCAGGAAGCTTGCGTCGGTGAATGGCGCATAGGCCTCGTCGACTACCACCAGGCCCGGGGCCTCGTCGAGTATCTGCCGAATCACACCGGCATCGAACAGGTTGCCGGTCGGGTTGTTGGGATAGGCCAGGAAGATCACCGCGGGCTGGTGCACTGCAATCGCCTCCAGCATGGCAGCAGCGTCCAGGGAAAAGTCATCCTGCAGTGGTACGCCGGCGAACTTCATGCCGGCCACCAGTGCCAGCTGGCGGTACATCACGAAGGTCGGCTCCGGCGCCATGACGACCCGGCCAGGCGCGGCAAGCGTCTGGATGATCATCTGGATGAGCTCGTCGGAACCATTGCCGAGGATAACCGCTGCGGTATCCGGCACATTCATGGCACGCCGCATGTCGGCCTGCAGTCCGCGCGCACCGGGATCGGGATAGCGGTTCAGCGAGACCGACTCCAGTGCCGTGCACCATTCCGCACGCAGCGATTCCGGCCACGGCCAGGGGTTTTCCATGGCATCGAGCTTGATCAGGTTACCGGGATCCGGCACGTGGTAGGAGGTAAGCGCCAGGATCTCCGGTCGAACCAGCCGCTTGATTTTATCTGCGGGTTCCATGACGCTACCAGGCGAAGTAAAAAGTAAAAGGTGAAAAGTGAATGGCAGTTTCCAGCCAGGGTGACACCGAAATCTTCCCGCTCATTTTTTCACTTCTCACTTTTCACTG
>JASFOC010000188.1:0-5572 GCA_050116715.1 Gammaproteobacteria bacterium | reverse complement strand
AGTGTGATTGGTCCGGGTGTGGCGGGTTATGCAACGCCATGGCCTGCCTTCCGGCACCCTATGCCTGTTTCACAAACCAGTATGCCGCGAATGCCAGCCAGCTAAGCACGAGCAATGTCCATGGTAACCATGGCCATCTGTAGACCCGCTTCTCCTCAACCAGAATCTCTCGCTTCTCTTCCGGTGAGTTGAGCTGCTGCTTTACCTTCTTGCGGTTCCTGTCGAGTTCTCTGGCCTTGGCGCTCTGGCGCTTCTTGTATTGCTCGATACCGTGTTGAATACCTTTTGCAATGAGTTTGGTCTGTTCCCTGGTCTGCCCGGGACGTTGTGTGCCGCGGGCAATCCGCATGGCTTCATCCTGGGCTGCATCTGATTGTGAATGTGATTTTGCGGATTTGGCCATGGTATCCCTTGTATTTCGAGAAGCCGGGCCGGTCACAATGTTTGTAAATGTGTCCGGCCCTCTTTTATAAATTTACCCTCGACTGACTCGCGAGGATATCGCCGTGATCTCCGGATTTTCGTTATCAAGCTTTAGCAGACCCAGGGGTTATTTCCACGTAGCTATCCGAACTGACCTGCCCGGCCGGGTATTCCCTCAAGCGGGAAGCCCGGCGGTTGTGGAGTGGTGCAACAGGCTTTGTTCGTGCTGCGGTGCACCAGCGGGCAGTCCGCGCAGCGCCTGTCGAGGACTATCCTGGATAGTTCCTTTTTTGCCATTCTCTGCGGTAGTGTTCTGCCTGTTGCTGCAGGAACACCTCGTCGCGGGGTGCCCGGATCGTCGATGTCCTCAACTACAAGGCGGGCAATCAGCGCCAGCATTGGATCATTGATAACACCCATCTTTCCCCCAGTCAAAAACCAGGCCGTGACTGTAAATCTTTTTCAGGGGGCGTTGCTTGCAGCCGCCCGAGTAATTATAGCCAACATTGGTAGTAGCCTGCAGGGCAGTAAAGGCTTCCCCGGGTAGCAAATTGCCTGATCAGTGGTTTCCCCTTTCATTAATCTACATGTGTTGTCCGTAGCATAAGGTGCTCGGTGTGAAGTAATGTGTGCCAAGCAAACTTGCGGAGGCAGGTTATGGGTTTTCTTAAATCACTCTTTTTCGGGGAGCGAAACGGGTAACACCCGTACTTCATAATTCGAACCGCGTCGTATCCGGGTTATCTCAATACCTTTGACGCAGTCAGCCACCTGATCGGGCACGAGTGGCGGCCGCAATGGAGCGAGGTGGCACTTTCGCGGCTACAGCGCGTCAGCCATAATGCATCATCATGGAACTGTTGGTCGATATCGGCATACCGCTTGTCGTCATGATGATGATGCTGGTTGTCGGGCTGCAGCTGACGCTGGAGGATTTTCGCCGCATTCGCCTTTGCCGGAAGCCGGTGTTGATCGCCACGGCCGGACAACTGGTCGTGTTACCCGGTATCGCTGCAGGCCTTGCCTGGGCGTTCGAGCCGGCGCCACACATTGTCGCGGGCATGGTGCTGGTGGCAGCCTGTCCGGGGGGCGCCATTTCCAACTACTATGTCTACCTGGCGCGTGCCGATGTTGCCCTGTCGGTTACGCTGACGGCGGTATCCACAGTGCTGGCGTTTGTCACGCTCCCGCTGTTGGCCGCGCTGGGCTTCGAACTTCTGCTGCAGTGGCAGGAGTCTGTCCCGGTTCCGGTCGGCCAGATGATGATCCAGCTGCTTGTCCTGCTGCTGCTGCCAACGGTGGCGGGAATGTGGATTCGACATCGTTTTGCTGCGCTGGTGCAGCGCAAGGGCGAGCTGTTCAGGCGCATCAGCATCGGGGCGCTGGCTGTGCTTATCGCGTTTGTGATCAAGGACCAGGCACACAACCTGGTGGCACGGATTGGCGAACTGCTCCTGACCGCGGTGCTTTTCAGCCTGTTCGCAATGGCGGCGGGTGCCGCGACCGCGTGGGGACTCAGGCAGCAGCCTGATGCCCGCATTGCGTTCATGGTCGAATACGCGACGCGCAACCTGGGAATTGCCACAGTGGTGGGTGCCACCCTGCTCGGGCATACGGAACTGGTGGTGTTTGCTGCGGCCTTTTTCCTCATCCAGGTGCCGCTGCTGCTTGCAGCGGTCACGCTGCAGCGCATGAGGTCAGCCAGCCATGCGCTATCCTGATCCGCGTCCCGGAGCGAATGCCCGGCATTTGACTCTTGGGACATGTGCTAGCACAGGGCCTCGACGAACCGGGCGTCCTGCACAGACTGGCTTGCGTTCAATTCGAGCAGGATGTCTTGCAACACGTATGCCGCAGGGGAAAGCGACAGACCTTTTCTGGTGACAATGCCGTACGCGGTTCGCAGTTCGGGAACCCTGATCGGCAGGGCGGCGAAGCGGTTGTTCTGCAAGTCTTCGGTAATCATTCCATAGGTGGCTACACCCAGCGCCTCACTGTTTGCAACCGTATTGCGAATCAGTAACACGTCATTGCTCTGGATGATGGATAACCGGTCAACGACACTGCGATCATCGCCGGTGGGCATAAACAGGCTGCCAAACAGGTCCAGTAGCCGCTGTGGCAGCCTCGGCAGAACAAAAGGGTAGTCCGCAAGGTGCTGCATGGAAAGCGCTTTCAGTTTCAGGGCAGGGTGGGCACCATTGCAGAAAAAGAAACCCTGGTGCGGCAGCAGCGGGATGACTTCCAGGTCCTGGTCGGCATGCAGCTGGCTGGTTTCCATGAGCACAAAATCGAATTCCCGCTCCTTCAACCTGCGTGGCAGGTTTATCCAGTCGTCGACCATGGCCGTGACCCTGACATCAGGGTGCTGCCTGTTGAAGCAACCAAGCGCATGCCCCAGCAGGATGCTGGCCGCGTAGGGACCGATCCCGATAGCCAGTGATCCTTGTTTCAGCCCCTGGAACTGCTGGATACCGTCCTCCAGCGCCCGGGAGGAGGCAACCACAAGGCGGGCGTGTTTCAGCATCTCTTCCCCGACCGGTGTCGGTAATACGGTGCGGGTCTTGCGGTCGAACAGTCGGGCTCCGATCTGGTTTTCCAGTGTCTGGATACTGCGCGTCAGGGTCGGCTGGCTTATGTTCAAGACCCTGGCTGCACGGGCGAAGTTGCGGTGCTCGGCGAGTGCGAGGGCGTTACGCAGCAGGCGCGTTTCAATCATGCATGAAGCGTATCAAAGTCATGCCAAACTTTCATTAGATTAATGGACTGGTTCTCATTAGTATCTGCCGTGCAGATGCCGGACGAATGCCCTCTTGTCTGTTACTGGCGGGCGCCGCGCCGGGCTCCGCCAGTGGATGCCGCTTTTGTGAGGCACACGACCAGCCAGGAAATGCTGGGACTCAACCAAAAAGAGTACGTTTATCGAAGGAGGAGATATGACAGCCATTGAACGGGTTTCCGGATTGCTCACTATCCTGCTGACCGGGATCCTGGCAGGTACGGCCGCTCACGCTGCCGACAAGCCAAATATCCTCGTGGTGTGGGGTGACGATGTTGGCCAGTCCAATATCAGCGCCTTCACCCATGGCCTGGTGGGTTACAAGACCCCCAACATTGACCGCATCGCCAACGAGGGCATGACCTTCACCGACTATTACGGCGAGCAGTCCTGCACCGCCGGCCGCTCCTCGTTCATCATGGGGCAAAGCGTGTTCCGTACCGGCCTGTCCAAGGTCGGCCTGCCCGGCGCCAAAGAGGGCATGAGCGAGAAGGATCCGACCATCGCCACCATGCTCAAGGCGCAGGGTTATGCTACCGGCCAGTTCGGCAAGAATCACCTTGGTGATCGCGACGAGCACCTGCCCACCAATCATGGCTTCGACGAATTCTACGGCAATCTCTACCACCTCAATGCCGAGGAAGAGCCGGAGAACGAGGATTACTTCAAGGATCCCGCGCTGCAGAAGAAATTCGGGCCGCGCGGTGTGATTCACTCCTGGGCCATGCCGGATGGCACCCAGAAAATCCAGGACACCGGGCCGCTGACCAAGAAACGCATGGAGACGGTTGACGACGACACGTCCAGCGAGGCTATCCGCTTCATCGAAGAGAACACCAGGGCCGGGAAACCCTGGTTCGTGTGGTGGAGCGGCACCCGCATGCACTTCCGCACCCACGTGAAAGAGGAACTCAGGGGTATTTCGGGGCAGGATGAGTACGCCGACGGCATGGTCGAGCACGACATGCACATCGGCAAGTTCCTGGACAAGCTCGACGAGCTGGGCATCACGGACAACACTATCGTGTTCTATTCCACGGACAACGGCCCGCATTACAACACCTGGCCGGATGCCGCCGCCACCCCGTTCCGCGGCGAGAAAAACACCAACTGGGAAGGCGGCTGGCGCGTGCCGGCCATGGTGCGCTGGCCAGGAAAGATCGAGGCCGGTCAGTGGAACAACCAGATCGTGCATCACATGGACTGGCTCCCGACCTTCGTGGCAGCTGCCGGAAACCCCGATGTCAAGGAACAGCTGCTCAAGGGTGTCAGTGCCAACGGGCGCAGCTACAAGGTCCACCTGGACGGCTACAATATTCTGCCCATGCTGCGTGGCGAGACCAACAAGAGCGGGCGTCACGAGATCTTCTACTTCTCAGATGACGGTGACCTGACCGCACTGCGCTACGATGACTGGAAAGTGATCTTTATGGAACAGAAGGCCACGGGTACCTTCCGTGTCTGGATGGAGCCCTTCGTGCCCTTGCGCGTGCCGCTGATCGAGAACCTGCGGCGTGACCCGTACGAGCGGGCGACCATTACCTCGAATACCTACCACGACTGGCAGATAGACCGCGCCTTCCTGCTGGTGCCCGCGCAGGCCTACGTAGCGCAATTCCTTGAAACCTTCAAGGAGTTCCCGCCACGTCAGAAGGCTGCCAGCTTCAGCCTCGACAAGGTCATGGAGAAGATGACCGAGGGTGGCGCACACTAGTACTGATAACCGCCGTTAGCGGTGGTGACAGCGGCGGGAGGGTAACTTCCCGCCGTTTGCTTTGGTTACTCAGGACGGAGGTCTGGTTTCATGCAACGCTTTCTCTCAGGACTGTTCGCAGTATGCTTTTCAACATTTGCCCTGGCCCAGGTGGACCCACTGCCATCCTGGAACCCGGGCCCCAGCAAGACCGCAATCATTGAATTCGTCGGCAAGGTAACGCACGACGGTGGGCCGGACTATGTGCCGGCGGAACAGCGCATTGCGGTCTTGGACAACGACGGCACCCTCTGGTCCGAGAAACCTTTCTATTTCCAGCTCGCCTTCGCCTTTGATCGCGTCAAGGAACTGGCCGCGCAGCATCCGGAGTGGAAAGACAGGCAGCCGTTCAAGGGCGTGCTGGAAAACGATGTCGACGCGGTGCTCGCCGGTGGCGAGCATGCGCTGCTCGAGCTGGTCATGGCCACGCACGCGGGCATGACGACCGGCGAATTCGAGCAGATTGTCACGGACTGGATCAGCACTGCCAGGCATCCGGGCACCGGCCAGCTTTATACCGCGATGGTGTACCAGCCAATGCTGGAGTTACTCGACTACCTGCGTGCCAATGGCTTCAAGACCTACATTGTTTCCGGTGGTGGCATTGAATTTATGCG
>JASFOC010000187.1:0-5593 GCA_050116715.1 Gammaproteobacteria bacterium | reverse complement strand
TTTAGGCGAGGCGCGAGGAGAGAAGTCTGGTGATACAAAGGAACGCGGTGCAACGCAGCATGGCCTGATTTCAGGCGCAACCCGAAGGGACGGGGTCATTTTCCCGCAATCCTGCGTTAGCACTCGCTTGAGTCGCGCAACGGCACGGGACCCGTGCTGCCCTGGCTTGCGAAAAAATGGCCACCGTCTCGATTATGATACAGGTGTTAACAGGCCCTGATTGCCACGCCATGGATGTATCCAGAATCATCGAATCCCTGAACGACGCCCAGCGCGAGGCGGTTTGTGCCCCGGATACTCCCCTGCTGGTACTGGCCGGTGCCGGCAGTGGCAAAACCCGGGTACTGGTGCACCGGATTGCGTGGCTGATCGACGTCGAGGGTCTGTCGCCCTACGCCATCCTGGCCGTGACCTTTACCAACAAGGCTGCCGCCGAAATGCGCGGACGTATCGAGTCCATGATCCAGGCACCGGCAGCAGGGATGTGGGTGGGCACCTTTCACGGCCTGGCACATCGGCTGCTGCGCAGCCACTGGCAGGAAGCCGGGTTGCCGCAGGGCTTCCAGATACTGGACTCACAGGACCAGCACCGTATGGTCCGCCGGGTACTCAGGTCGATGGATCTCGACGAGGCCAGATGGCCGGCGAAGCAACTGCAATGGTTTATCAACAGCTGCAAGGATGAAGGCCGGCGGCCGCAGCATATCGAGCCAGGCAATGATCCTCACCTGAAGCGCCAGCTTGAAATCTACGCAGCCTACGAGGCGCTCTGTCAGCGCGCCGGGCTGGTCGACTTTGCCGAGTTGCTGCTGCGCTCGCATGAACTCTGGCTGCAGCAGCCGGCGCTGCTGGCGCATTACCGGCAGCGGTTTCACCATATCCTGGTCGACGAATTCCAGGATACCAATGCCATCCAGTATGCATGGTTGCGCATGCTGACCGGCGACGCGGGCAGGATAACGGTGGTTGGCGACGATGACCAGTCCATCTATGGCTGGCGCGGTGCGCGCGTGGAAAATATCCAGCGTTTCCAGCAGGACTTCAAAAATACCCGTGTCGTGCGCCTGGAGCAGAATTACCGTTCGACGGCGACCATTTTGAAGGCTGCCAATGCGGTGATTGCCAACAATGCAGCGCGCATGGGCAAGCAGCTGTGGACGGACGGGCATGACGGTGAACCGATACAGCTGTATACCGCCTATAACGAGCAGGATGAGGCACGCTTTGTTATCGATCGCATCGAGGACCAGATCGACAAGGGCATGCCGCGCAGCGACATGGCAATTCTGTACCGTTCCAACGCGCAGTCCCGCATGTTCGAGGAGCGCCTCATGCAATGCGGCGTACCCTACCGCGTCTACGGTGGCCTGCGCTTTTTCGAGCGCGCCGAGATCAAGGATGCGCTTGCCTACCTGCGCCTGACCGGCAATCGCGACGATGATGCATCCTTCGATCGCGTGGTCAATCATCCGCCGCGCGGCATCGGTGGCCGTACCCTGGATGCGGTGCGCCAGCAGGCCCGGGACAACAACACCTCACTGTGGCAGGCTGCTGTCACGGTCGTCAATGAAAAGCTGCTATCAGCACGTGCCTGCAATGCATTGCTGCAGTTCCTGCAGCTGGTCGATGATCTGGCAACCGGCATGGGCGCGCTGTCGCTGGACGAACAGGTGGAACACGTGATGCATCCGAGCGGCCTGGTTGACCACTTCTCCCGTGACAAGGGCGAGAAAGGTGAGGCGCGTATCGAGAACCTGCAGGAGCTGGTGAATGCAGCGCGCGAGTTCGAGCATGATCCCGACAGCGGCATGGATCCGCTGTCAGAATTCCTGTCGCATGCGGCGCTGGAGGCCGGCGAGGGACAGGGCGATGCGTGGGAAGACTGCGTGCAACTGATGACCCTGCATTCCGCCAAGGGGCTGGAGTTCCCGCTGGTGTTCCTTTGCGGCATGGAGGATGGCCTGTTTCCGCACCAGCGCTCCATCGAGGAACCGGGGCGGCTGGAAGAGGAACGCCGCCTCTGCTACGTCGGCATCACGCGTGCGCGCCAGCAGGTCGTGCTGACCTGTGCGGAAAGACGCCGCCTGTTCGGCGCCGACAGCTATTGTCTGCCATCACGTTTCATTGGCGAGATTCCCCGGGAACTGCTGGATGAAATCCGGCCGCGTCCCGGCATCAGCCTGCCGCGCCAGCAGGCGCAACCGGCCGGCGGTGGTGGCTTCCGGGAAAACGCCGCAGGCGGGTTGAGCCTGGGACAACATGTACGGCACCGCAAGTTTGGCGACGGCGTGGTGCTCAATTGTGAAGGGCAGGGCAGCAGCGCCCGGGTGCAGGTCAATTTTTCCTCGTCCGGCACCAAGTGGCTGGTGCTTGCATACGCCAACCTGGAGAGTGCGGGCTAGTCCGGGTAGCTGTTGAGGATGTAAATCATCCTCAGTGTCAGGGATGGCACAGCATCTGAACCGAACCAGCGGCCATAGAGCTGCTGCAGTGTTGAATTGTGGTAGATGTCAGACAGGGCCCGGTTCACCGCCAGGCGAAAGTCCGGGTCACCGCGTGGCAGTGCCAGCGCGTAGGGTTCGATTGAATACACTGCACCCAGCAGTGCATAGCGTGCCGGTTCCTTCTCGACTGCTACCTGGCCGAGCAGCACGGTGCGGTCGCCTGCACAGGCATCGACCTTGCCGGTGTCAACTGCCAGCACGCAATCCCGCATGCTCATGACCTGCGACAATCTGGCGCTGTATTCCTGGTTTGCGAGCGCCTCGTCCAGGCGTGCGGCGGTTGTCGTGCCGCGAATCACCGCGATTTTCTTGCCGTTAAGGTCGGCGAGGTGCTTGATGTCAGAGCCGGCCAGCACCAGCAGGTCGCCGGTGTTCACATAGATCTCGTTGCTGAAATCAACCCTTTGCTGGCGTGACAGGGTGATGCTGGTTATCCCGCAGTCCATGTCGACAACGCCGTCCGCCACCAGCCGCAGTGCCTCCGCTGTACTGGCGCTGCGCCAGCGGATCCGGATGTCTTCCAGGCCCAGCTGCTTCGCGATGTGGCTGACGATCTGGTGGCAGAGGTTAATCGAGTAACCGCTGAGTTCGTCGTTTTCCATGAAACTGAACGGCGGGACGTTTTCCGGGTGGGCAATGCGGATCGTGCCCGATTTCCGAATGTCGTCCAGGGTGTCAGGGTTGTTGCCAGCAAGAACGGGCGGGCTGCACAGCAGTAATAGCAGCAGGATTTTCAGTAACATTAACAGGCCCTAGTGTGTCTCCGCGACGGCTTCACCCAGCGGGTCCCTGCAGATCATGCTGACCGGTATCGGGTTGGGGCGACCGACGTAGTTGCCCTGGGCCCGATCGACGCCCATCTCTTTCAGCATCTGCAGGGTCGCATCGTTTTCCACGCATTCCGCGACGGTTTGTTTGCCCAGAGCGTGCGCTATCTGGTTCATGGACTCCACCATGGCCTGGTCTACCGAGCTGTGTGCCATGCCCTTGACGAAGCCGCCGTCGATCTTGAGCTTGTCGACGGGCAGGTGCTTCAGGTAGGCAAACGAGGAGAACCCGGAGCCGAAATCATCCAGAGCGAACTGGCAACCGATATCCTTCAGCGAGGTGATGAATTCCTCGGCGGCGGTGAGATTCGCAATGGCGGCTGTTTCGGTAATTTCAAACGTGACCCAGCTCGGATCCAGCCCGGAGTCGGCCAGCAGGTCGCGAATCATCGGCAGCAGGGTGGCATCCTCGAACGCCTTGCCGGACAGGTTGATGGAGAAACTTGTGCGGTGACCGTTGGCATGCAGGTGGGCGAGTTGCTGAATGGCGCGGCGTACGATCCAGCGGTCCACGCTGTGGATCAGGCCGAAGCGTTCCGCTGCCGGCATGAAGCCGCCTGGCAGGATGATCTGGCCGTCATCACAGACCATGCGCACCAGCACCTCGTAGTCAAGCACCATGCCGTTTTCCGTCGCCACGATCGGCTGGTAGACGAGCTGGAAACGGTCGTGTTCCAGCATCTCGCGCACGCGCGCAGCCCATCCCATATCCGCTGCCATGTCGGCCTTGTCGAGATCGGTCGGGTTATACAGGTTGGCGCGGTTGCGGCCCTGCTGCTTGGCGATATTGCAGGCGAGGTCGGCATGCGACAGGACCTCCTCGGCCGAGGTGGTGAGCTTGTCGATCATCGCGACGCCGATGCTGCAGCTGATGTTGAAGGGTTTGTCGTCCGCCGTGAATTTGTAGTCATCACACAGCGCGCGGAAGTTCTCCGCAGCACGCAGCACGTCATGCTGGTTGATGTTGTAGAGCAGCAGCGTGAATTCATCGCCGCCGAAGCGCGCCAGCAGGTCACCCTCACGCACGTGTGCCGCGAGCAGCGCGGCAATATCGACCAGCAGGCGATCGCCGGCCGCATGCCCGAGTGTATCGTTGATGTACTTGAACTGGTCGAGATCAATGAAGAACAGTGCGCAGTCCGAGCCGCTGCGGGCCACGCGTGCAACAGTGCGTTCAAGTTCTTCCTGGAAATAGTGCCGGTTGAACATGCCGGTCAGCGGATCATGCTCGGCATGGTAGGAAAGCTGGTGCTGAAAGGCTTTCTGCTCGGTGATGTCACGCGCGGTACCGCTGATGCGGATAACCCGTCCACTTGTATCCTTGTGTGACTTGGCGCTGAAGCTGAGGAAGTGCGGCTTGCCTTCGTTGTCGAGGTGCACGGTCTCGAACTGCACGCTGTCTTCACCCTGCAGCAGGTCATTGATGGCTTGCTGGTCATGCGGCGGGTGATCCGGCGAGCGGAATTCGTGCAGCTGGTGAAACAGCATTTCCGCCGGGAGAAAACCGTAGATAGTTTCGCAGGCACTGTTCAGGTAAGTCAGGCGTGCCTCGGTGTCCATGGTCCACACCATGTCATGCGCCGTTTCCACCAGGTCGCGGTAGCGGCTCTCGGCATCACGCAGGCGGTCTTCGGCTGCCTTGCGCCGGGTGATGTCCGCCACCAGGCAGGTGTACAGCTGCTCGCCGCCGTGCTGCATATTGCTGACGCGCACCGAGACCTGCATCGGTGTGCCGTTGCGATGGTAGCCGATGAGTTCGCAATCGGGGTCGCAGTGCAGCAGACGGTTTTCCGTATCAAGCAGGTCCGGCAGCAGCCACTTCACCGGTCGCTGGCGAATTTCCGCGGCCAGGTAGCCGAAGAGTTTTTCCGCCGCGGGATTGAAGGTGTCAACCTGGCCGCGCGCGTTGACGACGATGATGCCTTCGGCAGCCGTTTCCACGACTGCGCGCATGTGCGATTCCTGTTCGCCGAGGCGCCGGAACACCTTGCCCAGCGTCTGCGTCATGCAGCCGATTTCGTCGGTGGACTGCGGCTGCAGGCGAGCGAGTTCGGCGTGTAGCGAGGCGCCGCTGCGTTCGAAAAATGCCTGAAACGGTTGCAGGGCCTGTGCCACGCTGCGCACCGAGAACAGGGTAACAATCCCGGTGATGCAAACCAGCGTCAGCCAGATGGCCATATGGCCGGCGGTCAGGTTGCCGTGCTGCAGCCAGTGATAGTTCATCAGTATGCTGTAGGAGAGCAGGGGGACAAAGCCGCCAAG
>JASFOC010000186.1:0-5603 GCA_050116715.1 Gammaproteobacteria bacterium | reverse complement strand
GCCTTCCAGGATGCCCTGGAAGAACCGGGCCTCCGCCTGCGGGCGTGGCGTCAGCACGGGTTCAAGGTCCGGGTCGTTTACCGGGAAGCGTTCACCTCGCGCAGGCAGCGGGTAGTAGTCCAGCCCTGTCAACCGGTCGGGCTGTAATTCCCGGGTCAGGCGTGCGATGTCCGCATCCGTGAAATACTGTCGCAGTACCGCACCACCGCTGTTGGAAGCGCCGCCCACCAGCCAGTCGTCACCCAGGCGGTGGCTGTAGATGCCGTGTTCCGGAGCGAACACCGGCGTATCAGAACATACCTTCAGGACCAGGGTGCTGCCCAGCGTGGTGACCGCCTCACCACGGACTGCACCGGTGGCGATAAAACCGGCCGTGCTGTCGGTGGTGCCACTGATGATGCGTGTTCCTGCAGACAGTCCGAACTGTGCCGCCACGGCGGGGTCGATACAGCCGCTGTCCGTCCCGGCCGGCATCACCTCGGGCAGCAGCGTGGCGGGTATCGATAGCAGTGCCAGCCACGCCGGCCAGCGCCGCGCGCCGGGGTCATAGCCGAGCTTCAGGGCATTGTTCTCGTCGCTGCAGCCGAAGCGGCCGCGCAGGCGCCCAAGCACCCAGTCCGCCTGGTGCAGGGCATGGCGGGCGTGCCGCGCGGCGGGTGTTTGCAGCAACCACAGCAGTTTCGCCAGGCTGGCGCCGGCACCGTGGGCGGCGCAGTCCTGCGGGGCCACGGCCGCGACCTGCCGCGCGGCCTCCCGGGCGCGGGTGTCGTTGTACATCAGGGCAGGACCCAGGGGCGCGCCCCGGTCATCACAGAGCAGCAGGGTTGCCGAGGTGCCGTCCACGCATAGCGCGCGGATATCAGCCAGGGCGACACGGTTTCCCAGGTCTGCGAGCACGGCTCGCAGCGCCGCCCACCAGAGGGCAGGGTCCTGCTCGACCCTGGCGCCGCTGCGCTGCGGGGACGGCAGTGCTATGCGGCTTTCCGCCAGGATTTGCCGTCCGGCGTTGATCACGCAGCCGCGGCAGCCTGAGGTCCCGAAATCGATGCCGAGATACAGAGACACGGGGGTCAGGTCAGCACCGGCCCTGGATTTCGCGCTGCTCCAGGCGGGCTACGGAAGGCATATCAGCAGCTTGCGAGCTGTTTCTAAGGCAGGGTTACAGGGTTGGCAGGTTCCCAGCCAGGCTGGCGATGTTCCACGACCACGTCGGTGTAGATGCCGCCGCGAACGTTGAACTCGGCCCGCAGCCGCATGAATCTGGGTTCGCAGGCGCTGACCAGGTCGGCCAGCATGCGGTTGGTGACTGCCTCGTGAAACGCACCCTCATCCCGGAACGACCAGACATACAGCTTCAGGGCCTTGAGTTCGACGCACTTTTCGTCCGGGACGTAATCCAGATGAAGGATGGCGAAATCCGGCTGACCGGTCTTCGGGCAGAGGCAGGTGAATTCCGGTATACGGATGCGCACGGTGTAGTCGCGCCCCGGGTTGGGGTTGGGAAAGGTGTCCAGGGTCCTGGCAGGTTGCGTCGACATGCGGGAAAGATACAAGACACAAGATGCTGTGTGCAACCATTTGGAAATTACAAATGGTTGTAATTTCCCTGTCCAATCTTGTAGTCTTGGCCTCCATGCGTTTGTCCAAGATCAAGCTGGCCGGCTTCAAATCCTTTGTCGATCCGACCACGATCCACGTCCCCAGTAATCTGGTCGGAATCATCGGCCCCAACGGCTGCGGGAAATCCAATGTCATCGACGCCGTGCGCTGGGTCATGGGCGAGTCTTCCGCCAAGCACCTGCGCGGCGATTCCATGGCCGATGTCATCTTCAACGGTTCCAACGGCCGCAAGCCGGTCGGCACCGCCAGCATCGAACTGGCCTTTGACAACTCGGACGGCACCATCGGCGGCCAGTACGCCGGCTACAACGAAATCTCCATCCGCCGCCAGGTCTCCCGCGACGGCACCTCCAACTACTTTCTGAACAACGCCCGCTGCCGGCGCCGCGACATCACCGATATCTTTCTCGGCACCGGCCTGGGACCGCGCAGCTATTCGATCATCGAGCAGGGAACGATCTCGCGCCTGATCGAGGCAAAACCGGAAGACCTGCGTTCCTTCCTCGAGGAGGCCGCGGGCATTTCCAAGTACAAGGAGCGTCGCCGCGAGACCGAGAACCGCATCAAGCATACCCGCGAGAACCTGGACCGTCTCAACGACCTGCTGGAAGAGATCGAGAAACAGCTGGAAAAACTGAAACGCCAGTCACGGGCCGCGGCACGCTACAAGGAACTCAAGGAAGAGGAACGCGAGGTCAAGGCGCAACTGCTGGCACTGCGCTACAGCGCCATGCATGAACAGTGCAGCCAGCGTGAGCAGCAGATCCAGGAACGCGAGCTGGCGATGCAGGCGGAACTGGCTGCCCAGCGCAATGTCGAGGCGGAGCTGGAAAAACTGCGCGAGGCCCTGGTCGAGGCAAACGAAAGTTTCAATACCGTGCAAGGCCACTATTACAAGCTCGGTGCCGACGTGGCCCGCGTCGAACAGGCCATCAAGCACAACAAGGATTCACGCCAGCAGCAGCAACAGGAACTGTTCCGCGCAGAGCAGACGCTGGACGAGATCGGCGAACATATCCGCCTCGACAGCACCCGCCTGGAAGAACTGGCGCACAGCATCGAGACTATCGAACCGGAGCTGGCCGCGGCCCGTGAACGCGCCGAGCAGTCGGCGGTCGCCCTGGGCGAGGCCGAAGAGGCCATGCATGACTGGCAGCAGGGCTGGCACGAGTTCAATCGCCGCATGGCGGAGCGCTCGCAGTCCGCGCAGGTAGAGCGCACCCGGCTGGATCACATTGACCGCCATTTGCAGCAGCTCGAACAGCGACTGCAGCGCATGGACCAGGAGCGGGAATCGCTGAGCAACCAGACGCTTGAAAGCGAGCTGGAGCAGCTTGCCAACGAGTCCGCCGGGCAGGAGACCGTGGTTGCCGGCATCCAGGTGCAGCAGGATGAAGTGGGCAGCCGCATCACCGAGATTCGCGCAGGGATGGTGCAGCAGGAGCGGGAATTTTCCGCACTGCAGAGCCGGCATCACGATACCCGCGGTCGGCTGGCCTCGCTGCAAACCCTGCAGCATGCAGCGCTCGGCCAGCAGTCCGGCAATATCAGCGGCTGGCTGACAGGGCAGGGGCTGCAGTCAGCACCGCGCCTGGCCCAGGAAATCCAGGTCGAGTCTGGCTGGGAGCGTGCGGTGGAAACCGCCCTCGGCGGCTACCTGGAAGCGGTTTGTGTCGCGGGGCTGGACAACGCGGAACACCTGCTGGGTGGCCTGACACAGGGCACGGTGACCCTGTTCGACACCGGCAGTCCGGCACCGGGCAACCGTTACGACAAGGGCGAACCGCTGGTTGGCAAGGTCAGCGCGCCGTGGAGCATGGATGGCCTGCTGGACGGCGTCTATGCCGTCGAGTCGCTGGGCGAGGCGCTGGCAATGCGCACCTCGCTGGCCACACACGAATCGGTAATGACGCGCGACGGCGTCTGGGTCGGCCGGAGCTGGCTGCGGGTCGCACGCGACAGCGACGAAAAGGCCGGGGTGCTGGAACGCGAGCGCGAGATCAACGAGCTGAGTGCCCAGGTCGAGGCACAGGCCGGGAACATCGATACCCTGCGCCAGTCCATCGCAAAAGCACGCGAGGCGCTGGGCGAGGCCGAGGCAGAGCGCGAGCGGCTGCAGGGCGAGTACAACCAGGCCCACCGCCAGGCCAGTGACCTGCGCGCCCGGTTTGCCGCCTGCGAGTCGCGTCTGGAGCAGCAGCGCAATCGCCACGACAATGTGACAAGGGAATCCGAGGAGCTGCGCAACCAGAAGGCCAGCGAGGCGGAGGAACATGCCAGCGCGCATAGCCGCCTGCAGGAAGCACTGGTGGCGACCGAGGCACTGACGCAGGAGCGCGAGGAGCGCACCCGTCAGCAACAGCAATTGAGCAGCGTGCTGAACGAAGTGCGGGAACGCGCCCGCAACGATCAGCAGCAGGTGCACGAACTGGCGCTGCGGGCGGAATCGATGCGCACCGCGCGCGACAGCACACAGCAGTCGCTTGCGCGCATGCGCGAACAGGTGCAGCAGTTGACCGGACGCCGCGACGAGCTCAACTCGGCGCTGGGGCATGGCAATACGCCGCTGGTCGAACTGGAAGCCGAACTGGAAACCCTGCTGACGCGGCGCCTGGAAGCCGAGGGCGAGTTGTCGGCGGCCAGAAAGCGGGTGGAGGACATTGAACACGGCATCCGCCAATCCGATCAGGAACGGATTCGCAAGGAACGTTCGGTTGCCGCGCAGCGCGAGCAGGTCGACCGCGACCGCATGGCCTGGCAGGAAATCAAGGTGCGCAGCGACACCCTGCTGGAACAGATCAACGAGACCGGCTTCGCCTGCCAGATGCTGCTGGAGCAGCTGGATGAATCCGCCAGCATCGAGGTCTGGGCCGAGCGCGCGGAGAAGCTGGAACAGCGCATCCAGCGCCTCGGGCCGATCAACCTGGCCGCGATCGAGGAGTACGAGGAAGAATCGAAGCGCAAGGTCTACCTCGATGCGCAGCATGCCGACCTGATCGAGGCGCTGCAGACGCTGGAAAATGCCATCGGCAAGATCGACCGGGAAACCCGGACCCGCTTCAAGGAGACCTTCGACAAGGTGAACGAGGGCATGCAGGAGAATTTCCCGACCCTGTTCGGCGGCGGTCATGCCTACCTGGAACTGACCGGGGACGACCTGCTGGATACCGGTGTCACCGTGATGGCGCGTCCGCCCGGCAAGCGCAACAGCACCATCCATCTACTCTCGGGTGGCGAAAAGGCGCTGACCGCCATTGCGCTGGTGTTCGCTATCTTCCGCCTGAACCCGTCGCCATTCTGTATGCTCGACGAGGTCGACGCGCCGCTCGATGACGCCAACGTCGGGCGTTACTGCGACATGGTGCGCAAGATGTCGGAGCATGTGCAATTCATCTTCATATCCCATAACAAGATCACGATGGAAATGGCCAACCAGCTGACCGGTGTCACCATGCACGAGCCCGGGGTGTCGCGGCTGGTGGCAGTGGATATCGACGCAGCGGTCCAGATGGTGGCAGTCTGACCGCATTTGGGGGCATACTGCGCCAGTGCGCGGCAATGGTTTTCGGGTGATGGCATGCAGACCTCGCCGCCTACCCTGTGCAGGATTGCCCTGTCACCGCAACCAGTCAGGTAGTGAATATGGAAAATATACGCTTGATTCTCTTGCTCATCGGGGCCGTCATCGTCCTCGGTATCTACGTTTTCAGCCGCATGCAGGGACAGTGGCGCTGGCCCGACATCCGCTTGCCGAAACTGCCAGGGCGCAGCAGGCCGCGCAAGTCACGCCTGCAGCGCGGCAGCCTTGCTGAACTCGATGACATCGACGCCAACCTGGAGTTTGATGCCGGTCTCGATGCCGATATCGACCGGATCGGGGGGCAAATCAGCGGCGACCCGCTGGAGCAGGCCGATGAACCGGCGCCGGCGACGACCGTGATCAGGCCGCGTGCAAGGCGCAGACCGCAAGACAGACCGCAGAC